>CAZCVW010000091.1:0-2006 GCA_964502185.1 uncultured Burkholderiales bacterium | reverse complement strand
GTGGCCAGATTGGTGGCCAGATTGGTGGCCAGATTGGTGGTTGGCGCGTCCGCCCTGGGTCTGACCGGCGCGGCCTGTGGGGGCACGCTGGAGGACGACCACCGGAGGGGGGAGAGAACCCCCTCGACCCCCTCGACACAGACCGCCACTACCATCGAGGGGACATGACGCGCCTGGCCGAGGTGCTGATCCTCGGTGCCTCCTTGGGTGCCCTCTATGCCTTGATGGGCGCCAGCGTGACGGTCGTCTATCAGGCCGTCCGGGTTCCCAACGTCGCCTTTGTGGCCATCGGGACCGCGGCCGCCGCCCTCCACTGGGACTTCGTGAGTACGGGAGGCCGGTGGGGCGGGGGAATGAGCTGGTGGGGGGCTCTCGGTCCGGCCGTGGCGCTCGCGGTCGCGCTGGGCCTCGTCACCGATCTGCTCCTGCGGACGGTGGAAGGCCGGACCGTCCCCTCCCTCGTGCTGCTGCTCGGCTGGACCGCCGTCCTCCTCGGCGCCACCACCGCCGTGTGGGGCACCCAGCCCAAGCTGCTGCCCGGTGTGTGGAGCGGCCCGGCCCTGCACCTCGGCGACCTCACCGTGCCGCGCCAGCAGATGGCCGCGCTGCTGCTCGGCTCGCTGGTCTGCGCCGGCCTTCTGGCCCTGTACCGGCTGACCACCTTCGGGCTCGCCCTGCGGGCGTCGGCCGCCGACGTCGACGCGGCCCGCCTGATGGGCATCGACCCGCGGCGCCTGTCCCGGCAGGCGTGGTGTCTGAGTTCCGTGCTGGCCACGCTGGCCGTCATCCTCGTGGCCTACCCGGTGCTCTCCAACACCTACGAGCAGACGGTGTACCTGCCCTTCGCCTTCGGCGCCGCCCTCCTCGGCGGCTTCCGGAGCCTGCCCCTGGCCATCGCCGGTGGCTTCGCCCTCGGTGTGGTCCCCGCACTCCTCGAGCCGAGCGACACCCTGGTGCGGATCGGAGGCGTGCGCAACCTCATCGCCTTCGTGTTGATCGCCGCCCTGATGCTGCGCCGCCCGACGGTGCTCCGCCGCCTCACCGAGGGGGAAAAGGGGGCGGGGGCCCTGCCCACCGGGCCGGCCGGGCCGCTGTCCGTGCCGGGATGGCTCCGCCGGGCCGGGCTGCTCGCCCTGGCCGGCGGGCTCGCCGTCGTGGTTCCTCTGGCCTCCACCGACGCCGCCCTCGTCGCCTGGACCAACGGCATCGCCGTGTTCCTGGTGTGCGCCTCCATCGTGGTGGTGTCCGGCTGGTGCGGCGAGGTACCGCTCGGACAGGTCGCCTTCGCCGGGTTCGGGGCCTACATGGCCGCCAACCTCGCCGTGCGTCTCGACGTTCCCCACATGATCGCCATCCCCCTGGCCGCCGCCAGCGCGCTGCCGTTCGCTCTGGCGGCCGGACTGCCCGCCTTCCGGGGTCGCGGACGGCTGCCGTTCGCCATCGCCTCGATCGGGCTGATGGTGGTCGGCTCCTCGTTCCTGTGGGGCCCCCGGGGACGCTGGTTCACGGGTGAGCAGGCCGAGCTCCCCCGTCCGGACTGGATGGAGGCGATCTCGGGACAGGCCACCATCTCCTACTACCTGATCGCCCTGGCCGTGGCCGCCGGCGTCGTCTGGTTTGCACTCAACCTGCGGTCGTCGCGGATCGGGCGGGCGTTCGCCGCCGTCCGGGATTCCGAGGGCGCCGCCCGCACGCTCGGCATCGATCCCACCCGCTACCGGCTCATCGCCCTGGCCTTCTCGGCCTTCGTCGCCGCCCTGGGCGGAGTGCTGCACGCCTATCTGGCCGTCCGCCTCGACCCGGGCCGCTTCGCCGCCTTCCTCTCGGTCCAGTACCTCCTCTACACGGTGGTCGGTGGCGCGGGTTCGCTGGCTGGGGCGGCGGTGGTCGTCTTCGCCTTCGAGGTCGCCCCGGACCTCGGCGGCGGCGCGGCCGGCACCGGCCCCGGGGCCGTCGTGATCCTCGGCGCCCTGGCCATGGCCGCCACCCATCTGGTCCCCGGCGGC
>CAZCVW010000090.1:0-10493 GCA_964502185.1 uncultured Burkholderiales bacterium | reverse complement strand
GGCGGGGCGGAGCAGCACAGGGCGATACGCCCCGGACGCGGGATGCTCGCGGGATCGTCGCGGGATGTACGTCCTCGGGCCGCCTTCAGGGCTGACCACAGATAGTGGTCGGGCGCTGGCGCGCCCTGTTCCGCCCAGCCCGGCGGTGCCGGCATCCACTGGGCCGCCGTCGCCGGATCAAGCCGGGCGTCGGCGATATGCCGCCGGGCGTCGGCGAGGGTGACATGGACGTGCGGCGCTGAGGAGGCAGGCGAAGGGGGCTTCGGGGGCGGGATACTCGCTTTTGCTGCGACGGACCCCGCTGGCCTCCATGGCTCACGCTCTTGACCCAACGCGTGAGTCAACCCGGTTTCTGAAGCCCAGGGAGGGCGTGCGGGTGGCGGCGGCGAAGAGCCGCAGGCTGCCCCCGAGGTGCTCGCTGGGGAGCGCTGGCCGCCGAGGCCGACAACCTGACCCTGGTGTACGACGCCGGGCAGGACTCGGTGGCCAACCAGGCCGTGATCGAGGCGACCCCGCTGCATTTCGTCGGTTCCCTGCCCATGCCCCCCTCGGACTTCCCCGAGCTCCTCGCCGTGCCCGCCTCCCGGTTCCGCCCCGTCGGCGAGCCCTACCCTGGCGTCACCGCCTATGAGACCCGGGCCGTCGCCCTCGGCGCCGAGCGGCGCCTGGTCGTCACCCACTCACCCACCCTGCACGACAAACAAGTCGCCGGGTTCACCCAGACGCTCACCAAGGCCGGCCGTCGCCTCAGCGAACTGGCCGAGCGCCTCGCCCGGGGCAAGACCCGCCGGGGCCGTGACGCCGTGGAAGCCGACATCGCCCACATCCTCGCTCCCCGCTGGGTTTCACCACCCGATGAGCGTGCGCGAACTCCTCGCCACCCTCGCCGGGATCCAAGAGACCGTGCTCATCTACCCCTCCACCGGCGGACGCCCCCGCGCCCGCCGCATGACCACCGAGATGAGCACCACCCAGCACCACCTCTACGACCTCTTCGGCCTCGCCGCCTACGCCCCCCAGCCCAAGCACGCCGCCAACGGCGCCCGCTTAGGTAATACAGCAACGAACCCGCTTTACAGCCCCTCACCAGCATGTTTGCCCCTCACCCACGAGCTAAAGGGGAAACTCCCGCTAGCCAGCCGGGGCGAGTCGGTCGAGGCTCACGAACTCATGCACAGCCTCGGCTCGGTGCTCCCCAGCGCCCCCAACTCCACCGCCGCCGGCCACTGCGAGGACGAGTCCGACCGCATGTGCTACTCCGACGGCAGCGCCCTGTTCCTGCAGGACATCTGCGATCCGGATCTCGAGGCGCTCTTCGACTGCGAGGGCGACGACTACTTCCACCCGTCTCCCCCCGCCGGCAGCTGCCTGACCAGCCACTGGAACACGGCCCGCAGCGCCTTCCTGTCCGACGACCCCGGCGACCCCACCATCTCCGTCTCCGACACCCAGGTCCTCGAAGGTGACGAGGGGACGTCCACGGCCATGTTCACCGTGACGCTCGGCTCCGCCAGCAGCAAGGGCGTCTCGGTGCGGTACACGACCAGCAGCGGGACGGCCGTGGCCGGCAGCGACTTCGCCCGCCGGGAGCGGCATCCTCGGCTTCCAGCCCGGCCAGAGGAGCCAGACGGTGGCCGTCCCGGTGGTGGCCGACACCGAGGACGAGGCGGATGAGACCTTCTCCCTCCACCTGTTCAGCCCGGTGGGCGGGCCGCTGGCCGACGTCGAGGGCGTGGCCCGTATCCTCGACGACGATCCGAAGCGCCTCGGGTACCGGCTGGTGGCCACCGACGGCGGGATCTTCGCCTTTGGCGACGCCGGCTTCCTGGGTTCCACCGGGGGCATCCGCCTCAACCAGCCGGTGGTGGGCATGACGGCCGTGCGCTGAGGGCTCCGTCGACCCTCCCGCTGGCGGTGCGCGTTGTCCCGACCGGGGGGACGGCCAGGTGGTGGCGTTGTAGGTAAAGGAGCCGACGACCCCGGCGACTACGGCGGCGGTGACACCCCGTCGGGCGGCCGACCAGGCGAGGACGACCAGCTCGAACGTCGGGAGGGGAGCCAGGAGTCGTCGCTGGGTACTCTCGCGGTGACGCGGGTTCGCAATCCTGGCGCCGAAGAACCAAAGGACTCGGATGGTAATCCCGCGGGCAAGAGCACGGACAGGGCAAGACGGCTTCACCATCGTCGAGTCGCTGATCGCCCTCGGCCTCGTCTTCGGCGTCATGGTCGGGCTGCTGGGCTCGCTCAACACCGGCGTGCGGGGCATCGTCACCGGCCGGCAGCGCAGCGTGGCCGTGTCCATCGCCAACGAGGTGATGGAGGCGGCCCGGAGCCGGTCCTACGCCGACGTCGGCCACGACCTCGACTCCGACCCCACCCTGGCCACCGACCCCGCCGTCACGGGGACGGTGCCGAACCTGTTCTACACCGGCCTCAGCCCGGGGCCGAACGAGCCGCTGGTCGGCTCGGCCGTCGACGCCGGGGCCGCCGCCGGCACCACCTCCAACCCGCTGTTCCCGTTCAGCCCCCACCGCTGGCCGACCGTCCGGGAGGCCACCACCTACACGACCTCGGTCTATGTCACCCGGGTGATCCCCGCCTCGGGCGATCCCTACCGGCGCCTCATCGTGATCGTCACCTGGGACCGGAGCCTGGACGCCCCTTCGGCTATCCCGGCGTCGGTCAGGCTCTCCTCCTACCTGTTCAACGCCATCCAGCCCCCCGATCCCCTGTTCGTGGGCCTGGCCGAGGCCGACGCCGGCAACGTCAGCGTCACCGGCTGGAGTGGGCCTCCCGCCACCCCCGCCTTCCTGTCGGGTATCGACCTGTCCGACGCCCGCCTGTGGCTGCCCTACGCCCACGGGGAGATCGACTCGCGTTTCGTCCGCCGGGCCACGGGGTTCGCCGGCACCGCCCGCTCCCTCACCAACCTGCGGTCGGGTTCGGTGTCGGGCTGCACGGTGAGCAACGGGGGCCTGACGGCCGAGTGCACCGGGGCGAAGGCGGAGACCGGCTCCGACAACGACGCCGCCACCGCTCCCCCCGACCACAACGCCCTCGGGCCCACCAGCGACGCCGGCGGTACCCTGGCGGCGGGGGGGAAGCTGACCTCCACCCTCGGCACCGGGACGGCGCGCTCCCTCAGCACGGCGCGGTCGTGCTGGTCGTGCTACGGCGCCGGAGTCGACGACGACGACCGGTTGCCCTACCAGTGGGGTCAGGCCACCGGCCCGGCCGACCTGTCCATGCCCTTCTCGGCCGGGTCGGCGACCGGGTCGCTGCTCACCTCCTCCGGCGCCTGCTCGACCTGCTCCACCGTCACCCTCGACCGCGACGACGTGAGCGGCGCCAACCGCCTGCTGACTACGGCCGCCGTCTCCCACCCGGCCCTCGACGTCGTCACCCTCGCCGGCGCCCCCGCCGACTACGCCGGCATGGTGCGGGTGGGGGTCACCAGCGTGAGCACCTTGGCCACCTCCGGGCCGGGGGCGCTGGCGCCGTCGTTCACGGCCAGCGCGGTCAGCGTGCAGGTCTACGACACGACGATCCCCACCCCGGGCTACCGAGCGCTGTCGATCACGCCGGGCACGCCGTCGGAGACCACCAGCCACGCCGAGATGGTGGTCAGCGGGGCCAACGTGGTCATGGACGCCACGGTTCGTTCGGGGCCGGCGGTCACCTTGTCCACGTCGAGCGGCGGGGCCCTGACCGAGGCCCAGGCCAGCCTGAGCAACTGGCTGTCGGTGGACGTCCACCTCGTCGTCACCGACGCCACCGGGACGCTCGCCGACCTGGTCGTCTCGCTCGACTACGGCCGGGTCACCAGCAGGGCCACCTACCAGCCGGCGCCGGCATGAGCAGCCGCAGTGACAACCCGGGGAGGCGCCGGAGACGGGGAGCGGAGGCCGGGATGTCCCTCCTCGAGGTTCTGGTGGCCATGACCCTCATGGTGGCCATCGTCCCCATCTTCGTGCCCCTGCTCGTCTCGTCCACCAGGAGTGCCCGCTCACTCGGCTTCCAGTCGCAGACCCTCGACCAGCTGCGGTTGGCCGTGGCCACCATCGGGCGGGAGCTGCGCTCGGCCGAGTGCATCTACGAGCCGGTCGCCAACGGGCCGGCGGGTTCCACGCTGCGCTTCCGGACCGACGCCTTCCTGACCAGCGCCGCCACCACCCCCTACGAGGTGACCTACACGGCCGCGGTCGGCGAACTCCGCCGCCAGGTGACCGGGCAGGGGTCCACCATCGCGACGACCGGCCTCGTCAGCCCCTCCGACGCCTTCCAGCAGATCTTCACCCCCCGCCGCAGCGTGAAGCTCGTCTTCCGCATCCAAACCGACCCGGACCAGCCGGTGCGCGACGTGGCCACCACCATCGCCGGGAGGAACGCGTGGCGGGACTGCTGAGAGGCCGGGCGCGGTCGCGCGGCGCCGACGAGCGGGGGGTGAGCCTGGTCGTCGCCATGGTGATCACCCTGGCCGTGTTCGCCATCGGAGGGATCTGGACCGGGCTGGCCGCCCACCAGTACACCCAGTCGGCCCGCGACCGCCAGCGGGAGCAGGCCCGCAACGCGGCCGAGGCGGGGGCCAACGCGGCCATGAGCCGGCTGTCGGCCGACGCCGGGTACACCGGGGGTTCGACGCTGGCCGCCCTCCCCGGGGCGACGGGGGAGTACGAGGTGAGCGTGAACCGGCTCTCCACCGATCCCAACGACAACCGGCGCTACATCGTCTCCACCGGGTACGCCCCGGCCAAGGCCGCCAACCAGCGGGTGGCCCGGCGCCTGGAGCAGCAGGTGGACCTGATCTCGACCAGCGGCTTCCGCTACGCCCTTTTCACCGCCCCCGGCGGGGTCGTCGGGTCCAACAACATGACGGTGAACGGCGACGTCTACTCCGCGGGAAACCTGACCCTCACCAACAAGGCCACGGTGTCGGGCAGCGTGACCTCGCTCGGGAGCGTGACCACGTCGAGCAACTCGACCATCGGCGGCGACATCCGGGCGGCAGGCGACGTGACCGTCAACAACGCCAGCACGACGGTGCTCGGCAACGTCTACTCGGGCGGGAACGTCTCCCTCACCGGCCGGGTGCGGGGCAACGTCCAGGCCGGCGGCACCATCACCGGCGGCACGGTGGACGGGAGCCGGGCCCAGTACTCCCCGCCGCCCCCGATCCAGCCCCAGACCCTGCCCACCTTCACCTGGAACCCGGCCAACTACCCCTCCTCCCAGGAGTGGTCCTCGCCGGCCGCCTTCCAGAGCTACTGGGCGGCCAACCAGGGCGCCTTCAGCGGACACCACCGCATCCTCTGCCCGTCGCCCTGCACCACCAGCGTCAACCTCGACGCCAAGTGGACCATGACCGGCGACGTGACCATCGCCTCCGACTCGCCCATCACCCTGTCCCGGGAGGTGGCCAACGGCGCCGGCGGGGCCCTCACGCTCACCGTCGCCTCCTTCTCGGCCGCCTCACCGGCCATCCTCATGTCGAACAACATCAGCCTGCCCGACAGCATCCGGATCGCCCTCTTCGCCCCCAACGGGCCGGTCAAGTTCAGCAACCTGAAGAACTTCTCGGGCGCCGTCTACGCTCAATCGATGGAGCTCGACCAGCAGTTCACCCTGACCTACGTCCCGGTGGCGGTCACCGGCTTCACCTGGGACCTCGCCTCCTCGACCCACTTCGTCATCCAGGCCCGCATCTTCCGGGAAGTCCCAGCACCCTAAAGGGGGGAAGCGAACGTGCCCGTCCGTCCCGCCCTCGGCAACCTGCTCGTCGCCGCGGCCATCGTCACCCAGGACCAGATCGACGCCGCCCTGGCCGAGCAGGCCGGCAGCGGCAAGCCGCTCGGGCGCGTCCTCGTCGAGCGGGGCCAGCTCTCCGAGGTCGACCTGGCCCGCGCCCTGGCCGCCGAGCTCGGCCTCGAGTTCGTCGACCTGGCCGAGTACCCGGTCGACCGGGCCGCCATCGGGCTCATCCCCGAGCCCGTGGCCCGCCGCTACCGGGCCCTTCCCGTCGGGTGGGCCGAGGGGCGCCTGGTGGTGGCCATGGCCGACCCCACCAACGTCTTCGCCCTCGACGACATCCGCGCCCTGACGAAGGCGGAGGTCCAGGCCGTCGTCGTCACCAAGGACCAGCTCCTCGAGGCCCTCGACCGCTTCTACCGCCTCGAGGGCGAGGCCGGCGAGGTGGCCCAGATCGCGGCCGACGAGCTGACCGTGGCCGACGCCGCCGCCCAGGTCCGCGAGGTGGTGGAGGACGCCCCCATCGTCCGCTTCGTCAACCTCCTCATCACCCAGGCGGTGACCGACCGGGCCTCGGACATCCACGTCGAGCCCGCCGAGGCCGACCTGCGCATCCGCTTCCGGGTCGACGGGGTGCTCCACGAGGTCATGCGCTCCCCCCGGTCCATCCAGGCCGGGGTCATCAGCCGGCTCAAGATCATGGCCGACATCAACATCGCCGAGCGCCGCATCCCCCAGGATGGGCGGATGTCGCTCACCGTGGGGGGCAAGACGATCGACCTGCGGGTGGCCACCCTCCCCACCGTCCACGGCGAGAAGGTGGTCATGCGGATCCTGGACAAGTCCCAGGCCCGCCTCGACCTGGCCGACCTAGGCTTCCGCCCCGAGGCCCTCCGCCGCTACGAGGCCTGCTACCGCAAGCCCTACGGGACGATCCTCGTCACCGGCCCGACCGGCTCGGGGAAGTCGACCACCCTCTACGCCACCCTCAACGTGCTCAACGAGGCGCACCGCAACATCATCACCGTGGAGGACCCGGTCGAGTACCGCCTGCCCGGGGCCAACCAGGTCCAGGTCAACCCCCGGGCCGGGCTCACCTTCGCCGCCGCCCTGCGCTCCATCCTCCGGGCCGACCCCGACATCATCCTGGTGGGCGAGATCCGCGACCGGGAGACGGCCGTCATCGCCGTCGAGGCCGCCCTGACCGGCCACCTGGTGCTGTCCACCCTCCACACCAACGACGCCGCCTCCACCCCCATGCGGCTCGTCGAGATGGGGGTGGAGCCGTTCCTCGTCACCAGCGCCCTCGACTGCGTCGTGGCCCAGCGCCTGGCCCGGCGCCTCTGCGACCGCTGCAAGGAGCCGTACCAGCCGTCGCCGGCCGAGCTCGTGGAGGCGGACTGGCCCGCCGCCGAGCTCGGCGAGCGGCCGCAGCTCTACCGGCCGGTGGGCTGCCCCGCCTGCTCGCGCACCGGCTACCGGGGCCGCCTGGCCATCCAGGAGGTGATGGTCCTCTCCGAGGAGATCGAGCGCATGATCATCGAGCGGTACTCCTCCGACGACATCAAGAAGACGGCCGTCGGCCAGGGCATGGCGCCCCTGCGGGAAGACGGCCAGCGCAAGGTCGCCCAGGGCGTCACCACCCTGGAGGAGGTCTTCCGGGTCGTGGCCTGAGCCACGACCCGGTTCCCACCGTCGCCCATCGGGCAGGAGAGATGCCATGACCCGGATGCTTCTCAACCACTCCCGCCGTTTCGGCGAGTTCCTCGTCGAGCGCCACGTCCTCTCCCGGGACGCCCTGGAGGCGGCCCTCGAGGAGGAGGCCGCCAGCGGCACGGGGCTGCCGGCGCTGCTGGTGGAGCGGGGGGCGGTGTCGGGCAAGGACCTGGCGGCGGCGATGGCCCACGGGGCCGGGCTGCGCTTCGTCGACCTCTCCGAGGCGCTCCTGCACCCCGAGGCGGCCACCGCCGTCCCGGCCGAGGTGGCCCGGCGCCGCCAGGCCCTCGGGGTCGCCTTCGACGGGCCCCGGCTGGTGGTGGCCTTCGCCGACCCCTGGGACGAGGAGGCCATCGCCGAGGTCGCCGCCGCCGCCGGGTCCGAGGTCGACCCCGCCGTGGCCGAGCGGGGCGAGCTGGCCCAGACCATCGAGTCGGTCTACGCCCCCGCCGGAGGCGCCGGGCCGACCCCCCTCAGGGTGATGCTGGGCCGGCCGGCGGAGCCCGGGGAGCCCCCGCTCCACCTCAACGACTGCCTGGAGCGGGTGGTCGAGCTGGGCGGCTCCGACCTGCACCTGACCGCCGGCGCCCATCCCATGGTGCGGATCCACGGCGCCATCGAGGCCCTCACCGAGTTCCCGGTGCTCACCGGGTCCCGGATCCGGGAGATGGTCTACGCCGTCCTCAGCCAGAAGCAGCGGGAGACGTTCGAGTCCGAGCTTGAGCTCGACACCTCCCACACCATCCCCGGCAAGGGCCGCTTCCGGGTCAACGTGCTCCTCCAGCGGGATTCGGTGGGGGCGGTGATGCGGGTCATCCCCTTCGAGATCGTCCCCTTCGACACCCTCGGTATGCCCCCGGCGGTGGCCAACTTCGCCGAGCTGAGCCGGGGCCTCGTGCTCGTGACCGGCCCTACCGGCTCGGGGAAGTCGACCACCCTGGCCTCGCTCATCGACATCATCAACCGGACCAAGCCCGTCCACATCATGACGGTGGAGGATCCCATCGAGTTCCTCCACAACCACAAGCGGGCCATCGTAAACCAGCGGGAGGTGGGCGAGGACACCCGCTCCTTCTCCGCCGCCCTCAAGCACGTGCTCCGCCAGGACCCCGACGTGATCCTGGTGGGCGAGATGCGCGACCTGGAGACCATCGGCACCGCTCTCACCGCGGCCGAGACGGGCCACCTCGTCTTCGCCACCCTCCACACCCAGGACGCCCCCCAGTCGGTCGACCGGGTGATCGACGTCTTCCCCTCCCACCAGCAGTCGCAGATCCGGGTGCAGCTGGCCACCTCGCTCCAGGGGGTGGTGACCCAGCAGCTGGTGCCGCTGGCGCGGGGACAGGGCCGGGCCGTGGCCACCGAGGTGCTGGTGGCCACCCCGGCGGTGCGCAACCTCGTCCGGGAGGGCAAGGTGCACCAGATCTACTCGGCCATGCAGGCCGGGGCCCGCTACGGGATGCAGACGATGGACCAGTGCCTGGCCTTGCTGGTGAAGAACGGGAAGATCACCCTGGAGACGGCCCTCGAGCGGGCCGCCAACCCCGACGATCTGCGCCGGCTGGCCGGGGCCGGCGCCGGCGCCCGGTAGAGGAGGAACCCGTGGCCCAGACGTTCACCTACCGGGCCCGGGACCGGGCCGGCCGGCTCGTCACCGGCGAGCTCCAGGGCGACACCCCGGCCCTCGTCGCCGGGAAGCTCCGGGACCAGGGTTACATCCCCGTCTCCGTGGAGGGCGCCGCCGGCGGCGCCCTCCAGAAGGAACTGCGCATCCCCGGGTTCGGCGGCAAGGTGAAGCAGGGGGAAGTGGCGGTCTTCTCCCGCCAGTTCGCCACCATGATCAACGCCGGGCTCTCCCTGCTCCGCAGCCTGTCCATCCTGGCCGACCAGACCGAGAACAAGGAGCTGGCCCGCATCCTCGGCGAGGTCCGCACCGACATCGAGGGTGGTACCGCCCTGTCCGTGGCCATGGCCCGCCACCCGAAGGCCTTCGACCGCCTCTACGTCTCCATGATCCGCGCCGGCGAGACGGGCGGGATGCTCGACTCGGTCCTCCTGCGGATGGCGACCACCATGGAGAAGCAGGTCGAACTGAAGCGCAAGGTCAAGTCGGCCATGACCTACCCCGTCGTGGTGGGGGCGCTCATCGTGCTCATCGTGGCCGGCATGATCCTGTTCATCGTCCCCATGTTCAAGGGCATGTACACCGAGCTGGGGGGCACGCTGCCCCTGCCCACCAGGGTGCTCCTGGGCATCTCCTCGACCATCACCAGCCTGTGGTACCTGGTGGCCCTCTTCAGCGGGCTCGCCGTCTACGGCTCGCGGCGCTGGGTCCGCACCGAATCGGGCCGGAAGCGCTGGGACGCCGTCAAGCTGCGCCTTCCCGTCTTCGGCCTGCTCGTCCACAAGACGCTCCTGGCCCGCTTCGCCCGCACGCTGGGCGCCCTCGTGCGCTCGGGGGTTCCCATTCTCGACGCCCTCGACATCGTCTCCGACACGTCCGGCAACGCCGTGATGGCCGCGGCCCTCGACGACACGAAGGCGGCGGTGTCGCAGGGGGAGCCGCTGTCCAAGCCGCTCGAGGCCCACCCCGTCTTCCCCGGCATGGTCGTGCAGATGCTGGCCGTGGGCGAGGAGACGGGCGCCCTCGACGAGTTGCTGGAGAAGATCGCCGACTACTACGACATGGAGGTGGCGGCCACCGTCGACGCCCTCACCTCCCTCATCGAGCCCCTCCTCATCGTGGGCATGGGTATCAGCGTGGGCGGTATGGTCATCGCCCTCTACCTCCCCATGTTCAACATCGTCAACCTGCTCGAGTGAATACCCGGCGCTTCGGGTCAGGGCGGGGTTTGGCCGGTGTGCCAGCGGGGATCAGAGCCAACTGGTACAAATTGGTAGCCTGTCCGTTCGTTCGGCCGCGTGGCTCGAGGAACGCCAGCCCACGTCATCAGTCGGAAGGAGCGGACGTGACGCCTCAGAGGTTCATCACCAGGTCCCACAAGAACCGCGAGGGCGGGTTCACCCTCGTC
>CAZCVW010000089.1:0-10565 GCA_964502185.1 uncultured Burkholderiales bacterium | reverse complement strand
GGCGAGCGCTCGCCCGCCCTCGGGCAGCGCCTCGAAGATCCGCCGGAGGGCGGCGGCGAGCCGGGCGGCGTCCTCCTCGACGAGGTCGGGGTCGGCGGCCCGCAAGGCGCTGAGCTGGGCCGACCCGGCCCGCCCGTAGGCGGCCCGCCAGCGGCCCTCGACCTCCGACCGCAGGCCGGGTTCCACCACCACACCGCCGGGGACCGGGGAGCCGAGGGCGGCCAGGAAGCACGCCAGGGTCTGGGTGGCCCGCGGCGCGCCGCTCGATACGCCCAACTGGTACGGCCCGGCGAGGCTCGCGCCGATGTCGAGCGCGGCTCGAACTCCGCCGGTCGTGAGGACATCGCCGTCGTTGTCGGTGTGCCGCCGCAGCTCCACGTACCTGGCCATTCCCGGGCCGCACTCTACGCCGCCCCCGGATCCTCCCGAGCGCCGGTAGCCTGCCATCGTGCTCCAGCCTCAGCCGTTGATCGCTCTGGCCGATGTCGAGGCCGGCTCAGCCTGGTTCCAAGCGGTGCTCGGCCTCTCCTCGGGACACGGCGGTCCGGACTACGAGATGCTCCTCGATGGCGGTGACTTGGTCCTCCAACTCCATCAGTGGGAGGCGGATGAGCATGCTCACTTAGGGGACCCGAATGACCCGTCGCGGGGAAACGGAGTGCTCTTGTGGTTCGCCACCGATGACTTCGACGCAATGATGAAGCGGGTGGGCGACAACGAAGCGATCATTCTGGACGGACCTCTGGCCAACCCGGACGCCGGGCATCGAGAAGTCTGGCTCCGGGGTCCGGAAAGCTACGTCGTAGTCGTGGCGGGCCCTTACGCCGAAGGCACCTGAACCTCGGGCCGCAGCGGTGGCGGGGCGGCCACCGGCAAGCGCTCGTCTCCCATCGTCGAACCGCCGCCCTACGAAGATCCTGGCCCTTCGGACGTTGTTCGGGGCGCCGGGCGCTGACCCCGGCATCGCCGCGGAACCCACCCCCGGCCGGTTCGGTGCGGACCATGGGTAGGTCGGCAATCTCTGCAGCTCGTCCTGGCCGCTGAAGGGACGCTAAACGCGCCTCGGGAACGGCGGGATGGAGACCAGGCCAACAGTCGGCATCTCGCCCGGAGCGGGCCCGGACGGCGCGCGGCGCGGCTGCGCCTTTCTTTTACTGATTTCATCGGGGCCCATTTCCGCGCCTGCTCACCCCGTCTCGCCCCATTCACCTTGCGCAGCAACGATCGCTGCCCGCGGCGGGAGAGATGGCTACCGGGAACGTCGGGGCGAATTTGCATTAACTTCGGCCGGATTTCAACCGGGTGCATCGCTTACCGTGCGGCGCAACAGCCGGGGGGACTGGACGCCATCTGACGCCACCGACCCTCGGAGGAACGCCGATGATCCCCCACTTCTCGTATCCCTTCGTGTCGCGCCTTGTCCCGCTGCCGCCGGACCTCGCCGCCATGGCCCTCGACTTCGCCCTCGCTCATCCCGACGAGGCGGGGCCGCTGAGCCTCGACGGACCGGTCGGACGGCCAGACAACCGGGAATCAGGCAACCGGGGCTACCAGGCCCTCCGCCGCGCCCCCGGGAGGCTCTTTCCCGGCCGCCGGAGGGGCCGGGGGGTGGCCGTCATCCTCGAGTTGTTGCCCTGGTCGGCGGGGAAGAGCGAACTGGCCCTGGTGCCGGCCCTCCCACCCCGGTTCGGGCTTGGTGACCGGCGGGAACGGGCCTATCTGCAGGCCGCGGACGCGGCACTCGTCATCGTGGCCGGGCGCGTGCTGGCACTGGAGCCTCTGCCGGCGAGCGAGCCGGCGCCGAGGCTGCTGCCCGAGGGCGCCTGGTCTCACTGAGCCCGGGCGACGGGCGGAGCGGGTCGGCCGGAGCCATCCCCCCGGCCCGCGGCGGCCCGCTCCGCCAATCGCCCGCAGCTGCCGCCGTGTCAGGCCGCGATACCGCCCGGTACCCTCGCCCCCGATGAGCCGCGCCTTCTTCGAACAGGTCGTCGAGGCGCTGGTCGGGTTCCTGCCCCCCGACCAGCGCCGCTTCTCCTCCCGGGTCACCGGCCGCAACGCCAAGGTCTGGTTCGGGGACGAGGCCCGGGAGCACTACGAGGTCCAAGCCCTCCGGCGCGACGGGCACCCCGTGCTGGAGATCGGGTTCCACGCCGAGCACACCAACGCCGCCCGCAGCGACGCGGCCCTCGCCGTCGTGGTCTCCGGCCAACCCACCTGGCGCCGGTCGCTCGGCCCGGAGGTGGAGGTGGGGCCGTTCCTCGGACGGGCGGGGAGCTGGCGGCGGGCGTCGGAGACGTGGGACGGCGCCGACCTGTCCGACCCCGGGGCGGCGGTGGAGGCCGCCGATCGGCTGGCCGCCTACATCGCCGCTTTCGAACCGCTGCGCGACGGTGCCGGCTGAGGCCAGCCGTCCCTCCTACCAGCGGACGTTAGGGAGCGGCCGGCGCAGGTGGCCGACGGCGTAGCGGCCGATCATCGGCAGCGCGATGTGCATGTAGGCGTCGTTGATGGGGAACGCCTCCGACACCTCTCGCACCAAGCTGCGGGGGATGCCGAAGCGCAGCCCGGTGAAGGACACGTCGATCCAGTCGGCCTTGCGGGTGGCGTCGACCAGAGCGGATGCACATCCTCGGCCTCGTCGGGAAGTTCGTCCTCGATCACACCAAACTGGTGGTCGAGTGGGCCCGGTGGGCCCGCGCCGAGGTGGAGCGCTGGCCCGACGTGGGCGGGGCGACTCCGAGCCCCGAGGCGGTCGAAGCGTTCCGGGCCGCCCTTGCGTCGCGGCCCCCGACCGGACTGTGATGGCACCCGTCGACCAATGACGTCCGGGAGGGGATGGCCATGACCACCAAGATCGACGACGTGCTGCAGGCCGCAGTCGGCCGCGGCGACGTCCCCGGCGTCGTGGCCGTGGCGGCCGACGACCAGGGCGTCATCTACGAGGGGGCGGCCGGCCCGCGGGCCGCCAACGCCGAGGACCCGATCACCGCCGACACCATGCTGCGGATCGCCTCGATGACCAAGATGCTGACCACGGTGGCCGCCCTGCAGCTGTCGGAGGAAGACCGCCTCGAGCTGGACGCTCCGGTCGACACCTACCGGCCCGAGTTCGCCGACCTCCAGGTGCTCGAGGGCTTCGACGGCGACGTGCCCAGGCTGCGCCCGCCGACGGCCCGGGCCACCGTCCGGCAGCTGATGACCCACACGGCGGGGCTCGGCTACTGGTTCTTCAACGCGGAGCTCGACCACTTCGAGCAGGTGACCGGCACACCGAACATCCTGCCCGGCAGCGACGCCGCCTTCACCGCCCCGCTCCTGTCCGACCCCGGCACCCGGTTCGAATACGGCATCAACACCGACTGGCTCGGCCGGGTGGTCGAGGCGGTCAGCGGCCAGTCGTTAGACACCTACATCGGCTCCAACATCACCGCCCCGCTCGGGATGAGCAACACCACGGCCCGGATGACCGAGGCGCAGCGGGCCAACTCGACGCCGATCCACGTCCCCGGCGAGGACGGCGCCTGGATCCCGACCGACATCGACTGGGCCCCCGAACCCGACTTCTATGGCGGGGGCCACTTCCTGTACTCGACGCCCCGGGACTACCTGGCCTTCCAGCGCATGCTGCTGGGCGGCGGCGCCCTCGGCGACGTGCGGATCCTGACGCCCGCGACCGTCGACCAGGCCTTCACCAACCAGATCGGCGACCTCGACTTCCCGCCGACCATCTCCACCGCCCATCCGGAGCTGAGCGCCGAGGTCAACCTCGGCCCCGGGCTGAAGTGGGGCCTCGGCCTGCTGCTCAACGAGGTGCAGTACCCGGGGATGCGGGCCGTGGGCAGCGGCGGCTGGGCCGGGCTGTTCAACACCCACTTCTGGGTCGACCGCACCAACCGGGTGACCGGCGCGATCTACTCGCAGCTCCTGCCCTTCGCCGAGCCCCGGGCCCTGCAGCTCTACATGGACTTCGAGCTGGCGCTGTACGCCTCGAGGTAGCGGGGGCCATCGCCGCTCAGACCCAGCTGGTGCCGTGCGCGCCGATGAGGTCGGTTGCGTCTGCAGAAGAGGGCCCTTCAGACCCCTGTATCTGCAAGTGCAATGTCTGAACCCAGCTCGCTCGGACGCACGGGCGATGGGCACCAGATGGTCGACCTGCACGCCGATCCCGACGCCCCCCGGAAAAGTCGACGCCTTCTGGCACACTCGTCTTTGATGACCGCTGCTTCCATGACCCCTGCTTCGATGAGCACTGCGCCCGTCTACGTCGAGTGGCGACCGGCCGAGGCCCTGGCCGGCCACCTGGCCTGTGTCTGGGCGGGGTACCTGGCCGACGACGGCACGCCCTTCACCGACCGGGTGCTGCCCGACGGCTGCGTCGACCTCATCTGGGACGGGGCCCGCCTCTTCGTGGCCGGCCCCGACACCGGGCCGGTGCCGCTCACCCGGGAGCCGGGGGCTTTCTTCGCCGGCGTCCGATTCCGGCCCGGCGCCGCCCCCGCCTTCCTCGGGGTCCCGGCCGCCGCCCTGGTCGACCTGCGGGTCGACGCCTGATGGACAGCCCGGGCACCCACCGGCGGGTGCCCGGCCTCGCCATCGCCGGCCTCACCCTGGCCGCCGCCGACACGCTGGTCTACCTCGCCGTCCTGGCCAACGAGGGCGACCGCCTGCTCAACCCCTACTCGGTCATGCTCCTGGTGGCCCTGGTGGTCGCCGCCACCGGCGTGGTGGCGTTGAACCCGAAAGGGGTGACGGCCGGGGCGGTCATCCTGGCCCTCCTCGGAGTCCTCGGCATCTTCTCTATTGGCCTTCCGCTCCTGCTTGCGGCGGCACTGCTGTGGATGGCCTCGTCCCGGCTCCCGTGAGCAGCGTCCGATTCGTTCAAGACACCCCCGGCCCCGTCCGGCAACACTGTCGGCCATGACCACCGACATCTTCACCGCCGGCCGGCAGTTCATCGAGAGCGAGGGACGGCTGCTCGAACGCCGCCTGTTCGCCACCGTCTTCGAGGGCGCGCCGGCCGCCGGCGCGCTCGACGTGCTGCGGGGCTACCGCAACCCCGACGGCGGTTTCGGCCACGGCCTCGAACCCGACAAGCGCTGCCCGGACAGCCTGCCCATCGACGTCGAAGCCGCCCTCGGCGCCATGGTCACCGCCGGCGCCGTCGACGAGCCCATGGTGCAGGGCGCCTGCGACTGGCTCGCCACCGTGGCCACGGCCGACGGCGCCGTGCCGCTGTCTTTCCCCGTCATGGAGGCGTACCCGAGGGCCGAGCACTGGTCGGAGTGGACGTACGCACCCGGGCTCAACCCCACCGCCGGCCTCGCCGGACTCCTCCACCAGATGGGCGTGGAGCACCCGTGGCTCGCCCGGGCCACCACCTGGTGCTGGTCGGCGCTCGACGGCGACTTCCCGGACGACGCCCACTCCATGTCCGAGGTGCTCGTGTTTCTGGCCCACGTCCCCGACCGGGCCCGGGCGCAGACCCTCACGCCGGGCATCGGCCCGTGGCTCCCCAAGCTGAACTGGTACCGGGCCGACCCGGCCGACCCCACCTACGGCGTCACCCCCCTGCACCTCGCCCCCACCCCGGACAGCCCCTGGCGGACACTGTTCGCCGACGACATGATCGCCGGTCATCTCGATCGGCTCATCGCTGACCAGCAGCCCGACGGCGGCTGGGCCATCACCTGGGAGCCACCGGGCACCGCCTCCACCCTCGAATGGCGGGGCATCCAGACGCTGTGGGCCCTGCGGGTGCTCGCCGCCTACGGGCGTCTCCGACCGCCCGGCTGAGCTTTCCGTCACAGCCTCCCTTTACGCTCTGCTCATGCCCGACACCCTCGAAGCCACCGCCCACGACCTCCTCCGCCGCCTGACCGGCCGGCCCGACGCCGAGTTCCGGGCCGGGCAGCTCGAGGCGATCCGGGCCGTGGTCGGCGAGCGGCGGCGGGCGCTGGTGGTGCAGCGCACCGGGTGGGGGAAGAGCGCCGTGTACTTCATCGCCACCCGGCTGCTGCGCGACCAGGGCGCCGGGGCCACGCTGCTCGTCTCGCCGCTCCTCGCCCTCATGCGCAACCAGCTCGAGATGGCGGAGCGGGCCGGCGTGCGGGCCGCCACCATCAACAGCGCCAACCGGGACGACTGGGCGGCCATCGAGGGCGACGTGCGAGACGGCCGGGTCGACCTGCTCCTCGTCTCCCCCGAACGGCTCAACAACCCCCGCTTCCGGGCCGACGTGCTCCCCCACCTCGCGGCCGGCGTCGGCCTGCTGGTCATCGACGAGGCGCACTGCATCTCCGACTGGGGCCACGACTTCCGGCCCGACTACCGCCGCGTCGCCCAGGTCATCGACTCGCTCCCGGCCGGCGTCCCCGTCCTCTGCACGACCGCCACCGCCAACCAGCGGGTGGTGGACGACATCGCCGCCCAGGTCGGTTCCCCCGGCGGCGCCCCGAACCCCGGGCCCGACAGCACGGCGCTCTCCATCTTCCGGGGGCCGCTCGGGCGCGAGAGCCTGTCCCTGGCCGTCGTCCGCCTGCCCGACCCGGCCGCCCGCCTCGCCTGGTTGGCCCGGGAACTCCCCAACCTTCCCGGCTCGGGCATCGTCTACTGCCTCACCGTGGCCGACAGCGAGCGGGTGGCCGGCTGGCTCGTCAAGGGCGGCATCGACGCCGTGGCCTACAGCGGCGGGGTCGAGGACGCCGAGCGGCTCCGCATCGAGGGGCTCCTGGCCACCAACCAGGTCAAGGCCGTGGTGGCCACCTCGGCGCTCGGCATGGGCTACGACAAGCCCGACCTCGGCTTCGTCGTCCACTACCAGACGCCCGGCTCTCCCATCGCCTACTACCAGCAGGTGGGACGGGCCGGCCGGGCGCTGGACGACTCGCACGGCATCCTCCTCGTCGGTACCGAGGACCGGGACATCCAGGACTACTTCATCCGGGTCGCCTTTCCGCCCCGGGCGCTGGCCGAGGCGGTCGTCGGCCTGCTGGAGCAGGCGAACGGGCCCGTCAAGATCGACGAGCTCCTCCGGGAGGTCAACATCGGCAAGACCCGCCTCGAGGCCATGCTCAAGGTCCTCGATGTGGAAGGGGCCGTGGAGCGGACGTCCGCCGCCGTCTACGCCCGCACCGCCGAGCCGTGGGCCTACGACGAGGAGCGGGTCGAGCGGGTGACGGCCGCCCGGCGGGCCGAGCAGGCGGCCATGGCCGACTACGCCGAGACCAAGGACTGCCTGATGGCCTTCCTGCGCCGCCAGCTCGACGACCCCGACCCGCCCGACTGCGGCCGCTGCGCCAACTGCACCGACGGTGACTCCAACGGCGGGTACTGGTCCGCCGATCTGGACCCCGAGGCCGTGGCCGAGGCGGGCGCCTACCTCCGGTCCTCGGTGCTGGCCATCGAACCCCGCAAACAGTGGATGGGGGCCGTGCCCGACCTGCCCTTCACCATCCCGGCCGCCCAGCGGAGCGAGGAGGGCCGTGCCTTGAGCGTCTACGGCGACGGCGGCTGGGGCTCCGTCGTCCGCTCCTGCCGGCACCGGGGCCGGGCCTTCCCCGACGAGATGGTCGAGGCCGCCAAGAACCGGGTCCACCACTGGTCCCCCCAGCCGAGGCCGACATGGGTGACGTGCGTGCCGTCGACCCGGGCCCCCGACCTCGTCCCCGGCTTCGCCCGGCGCCTGGCCGACGCCCTGCGCCTCCCCTTCGTCGACACCGTCGTCCGCACCCGGGAGGCGCCCCCGCAGGCCGAGATGGAGAACAGCGCCCAGCAGCTCCGCAACGTGCATGGCGCCTTCGCCGTGGAGGGCCGCCTGCCCGACGGCCCCGTCCTCCTCATCGACGACATCCACGATTCCCGCTGGACCCTCACCGTCGTCGGCGCCGCCCTCCGCGACGCCGGGTCCGGCCCGGTCTACCCGTTCACGCTGGCCCAGGCGATGAGCGACTGATGGGCAGTCTGGCTGCCCAGGAAAATCTCATTGCTCTGAGCGCGCTTTTTCGGTCCTGAGAGCAACGAGAAAATCCGGTGCTGACGGTCAGGTCACGGGCGCGGCCGTGTGCAGACCCTGCGCCGCCGTCCAGGCCGCCAGGTCGCGGCCTTCGATGGCGGCGGCCATGAGGTCGGGGAACAGGTCGGGGGTGCAGGCGAAGGCGGGGACGCCGAGGCCGGCGAGGGCGGCGGCATGGTCGTGGTCGTAGGCGGGGGCGCCGTCGTCGGAGAGGGCGAGGAGGGCGATCACGGTGACACCGGCGGCCACGAGGGAACCGGCGGTGCGGAGCATCTCGTCGGGGTCGCCGCCTTCGAACAGGTCGGAGACGAGCACGAGGATGGTGTCCCTCGGCCGGGTCACCGTGGTGGCGCAGTAGGACAGGGCGCCGGCGATGTCGGTCCCGCCGCCGAGCTGGAGGCCGAAGAGGATGTCGACGGGGTCGTCGAGCGCCTCGGTCAGATCGACCACCTCGGTGTCGAAGGCGACGAGTCTCGTTGACAGGGAACGCACCGAGGCCAGCACCGCCCCGAAGACCGAGGAGTACACGACCGAGGCGGCCATCGACCCGCTCTGGTCGAGGCAGAGGATGATCTCCTTCAGCATCTGGGGGCTGCGCCGCCCGTAGCCGACGAGCCGTTCGGGGATCACCGTGCCGTACTCCGGCTGGTAGTGGCGGAGGTTGGCGGCCACCGTCCGGTTCCAGTCGATGTCGGACGGGCGGGGGCGCCGGGTCCGGGCCGCCCGCTGCAGGGCCCCGGTGACGGCCTGGCGGGTCGGGGCGGCGAGGCGCCGCTCCAGCTGGTCGGTGACGTGGCGGACGACCGCCCTGGCCGTCTCCCGGGACTGTTCCGGGATCGCCCGGCGCAGGCTGAGCAGCGTCCCGACGAGGTGCACGTCGGGCTGCACCCGCCCCAGCAGCTCCGGTTCCAGCAGCAGCTGGGCGAGCCCCAGGCGCTCCATGGCGTCCTTCTGGAGGACGGACACGACACTGGCCGGGAAGTAGCCCCGGATGTCGCCCAGCCAGCGGGCCACCCGGGGCGAGGACCGGCCGAGCCCACCCCTGCGGGCCCGGCCCTCGCCGGCACGCGGCGAGGATGTCGGGGCGCCGCCGTCGCCGTAGAGGGCGTCGAGGACGTTGTCCCGGCCGGCGTCGTCACCGGTCAGGTCGGTGCCCGTCCCGTCGGCCTCGCCGCCGCCGAGGACGAGCCGCCAGCGCCGCAGCCGTTCGCTGTCGGTCATCCGGCCGCCGACCCCGATATGGGCGCTCCCGTCACGCCCAGCAGTTCCAGCATCCGGGGCACGACCCGGTCGGCCCGTTCCGGGTCGAGGTCCTCGTCGGCCGCGGCTCCCGGCCCGTCGCCCTCCTCCAGGCGGCGCAGGTGCGCACCCAGCGCCCGGCGGTCGGGCGGGGCGAAGTTGGCGAAGGTGCGGCGCAGCACGGGGAGGAGCTCGTCGAAGACGCCGCCCCGCACGTCGGCGACCCAATCGTCGATCACCCGCAGGAGGGCCTGGTCGTGGAGGAGCAGGCTGGCGTCGCCGGCCAGGAACCCCTCCAGCCAGGCGGCGCCGTGGGGGGCTTCGTCGGCCAGGGAAAGGGCCAGCGACAGGCGCCGGCGGGCGTCGTCGGCGTCGAGGACACCGGATTCGAACAGGATGCGGACGGCCCGCCCGGCGATGAGGCCGTGGGTTCCTGACAGGCCGGCGACGGTGCGCAGCGCCCCGAACCACGGCTGGCGCAGGGCGGGGTCGTCGAGGAGGGCGACGGCCCGGTCGACGGAGTCGACGAGTTGGCGGAGCCCGGCGGCCCCGTCGTCGTCGAGGGCGGAGACGGCGGCGGGCAGGCCGATCGATACCCGGGTGAGCAGGCCGGCGAGGACGGGGGCGACGGCCTCGGTGTCGATCCGGCGCACGTTGCCGTAGCGGCGGGTGCGGGCCAGCGGCTCGACGGCGGCCATCAACCGGACGGTGTCCCGCTGCTCCGCGGCCCGGGCGGCCAGCGTCTGGGTGACGGAGAGGAGGGCACCGGGCAGTTCGGCGAGCAGGGCGTCCTCCACGAGGACGGCGAGTTCGCCCGGGTCGCCGGTGGCGGCCGCCTGCTCGGCGATCGTGGCGGTGGCGGCCGACTCGATCGTGGTGCCGGCCGCCGACGCCTCGACCAGGGCGACCGAGTACTGCGGGTGCCAAAGGAGCACCCATGCCTCCTTGAACGTCCCCTTGGTGCGGCCGGTGTCGGCCGGCTCACCCCAGTCGATGCCGAGCAGGCTGAGGCGGTGCAGCAGCTGGGAGCGCTGCCGGTGGATCTCGTTGCGCAGATCGAGCTCCAGGACCTTGGCGCTGGCCTGGGCGGGCAGGCGCAGGCGCTTCTGGTGCTGGGCCAGGTCGCGGGCCAGCGGGACCATCGGTGTGTCGTCGGGGACGGAGCCGATGTCGTGACCGACGAGCAGTTCGCGGGAAATGAGTCGCAGCGGCACGGGCGACCCGCCGGCCAGGGCGGCTTCGGCGGCATCCATCACCTCGCCGAGCCCCGGACCGGGGCGGCCCCGGAGGGCGGCGAGGCCGTCGGCCAGGCGGA
>CAZCVW010000088.1:0-10903 GCA_964502185.1 uncultured Burkholderiales bacterium | reverse complement strand
GTTCCGAAACGGGCGCTGGCCCAGCGGGTCGGACGCCTCACCCAGGAGGAACTCGATCAGCTCTGCACCGCGGCGCGCTTCGCCATCTCCTGCTGAGGTCCCTGGTGTGGGCCACGATGCCGATCGACGCGCCGGGCCTGACCGTCCGACCCCTCTACACCCCGGATGAGCCGGACCAACGGGGCCCTCGTGGACGACGTGCGCATGCCGAGAGGCGACCGGTTCCGAGGGGGGCGGTTTCGGTCGTGGCCCGGAGCGCCAACCCGTCTCGCAGGCGCGAAGCGGACGTTCTCGGCGAACATTCCGCCGGCCGCGGTTGAGCAGTGGGCAGATGACCCGATCGGGCTATTGGAACCTGCCGTCGACTTCCTCAGCATGGTCGACGCTCGATAGGCCCGAGGGGGGGGAGAGTACCAGATGACGCACGCTCGTTGGCAGCGCCGCATCGCGTTGTGGCTGGCGACGCTCGTAATGGCCGCGATCCCGGCAGGGGTCGCCGCCGGAGCGCCCGATTCCGGGCCGACCGCTCCCGTCATCGTCCGAGGAACCAACTCGGCCGCCGTCCGCAACGCCGTCGAGGCGTCCGGCGGACGGGTCACTCGCGACCTGTGGATCGTCAACGGCGTAGCGGCCGACGTCCCGGCCGGCTCGGTGGCCGCCCTGCGGGGCTCGCCGGGGATCGTCGACGTCAGCCCGGACGAAGGGGTCCACGTCCAGGCGAACCCGTCGCCGCTCCATGCCGCCAGTGCGGTGTACCCGAAGGTCGTCGGGGCCGACCGGCTCTGGTCCGAGGGCATCGACGGTCAGGGCGTGACCGTCGCCGTGGTCGACACCGGCATCGCCCCGGTGGCTGACCTCGCCGGGCGGGTGATAGGCGGCGTGGACTTCTCCGGCGAGGGCGATCCCTATCGCGACTCGTTCGGCCACGGCACGTTCGTCGCCGGCCTGATTGCCGGCGACGGGGGGAGTTCCGGCGGCGCCTACAAGGGCGTCGCCCCGGAGGCGAACCTCGTCTCCATCAAGATTGCCGGCCGGGACGGCGCCAGCGACGTGAGCCACGTCCTCGCCGCGGTCCAGTGGGCTGTGTCCTTCCGCCACGACTACGGCATCCGGGTCCTGAACCTCTCTCTCGGTACCGACTCGACGCAGTCCTACTGGTTGAGCCCGCTCAACGCCGCCGTCGAGAAGGCCTGGGACAGCGGGATCGTCGTCACCGTCTCGGCCTCGAATGCCGGTCCCGGTCCTGGAACCGTCACCAAGCCGGGTGACGACCCCCTCGTCGTCACTGTCGGCGCCCTCGATGACCGGGCGACTCCCGGGCGCGGCGACGACCTCATGGCCGGTTTCTCGGGTGAGGGTCCCACCGTCGCTGACGGCCTGACCAAGCCCGACCTGGTCGCTCCGGGCCGGTCGGTCATCAGCCTGCGGGCGCCCGGCTCGAAGATCGACGACTACTACCCGGGCTCAAGGGTTGGTTCGAAGTACTTCAAGGGTTCCGGGACGTCGTTCTCCACCGCCGTGGTCTCGGGCTCGGCCGCCCTGCTCCTGCAGCGGGAGCCGGCGCTCACCGCCGACCAGGTCAAGGCCCGGCTGCTCGGCACGGCCGTTCCCGGGCCGGTCGGGAACCCGAACGTCGACGGCCGCGGGTCACTCGACAGCTACGCCGCCGCTCACGCCGGCACCTTCGACTCCGCCAACGAGGGCGTGACCCGCTCGCTCGGGACCGGGTCGATCAACCTCGACCGGGGCAGCCTGCACGTCCAGATCGACACCGGCGGCATCCTCGACCCCGTCCTCCGTCTGCTCTCTCCGGTCCTGGTGCTTCTCATCGGCACCGAGCGGACCGCCCAGAACCGTGTCTTCGACGGGACGGAGTACCTGACCTCGGAATGGAGCGGCAGCCGGTGGTACCAGAGCCAGTGGGAAGGTAGCCGCTGGTATGCCACCTCCTGGTACGGCAGCCGTTGGTACGGCAGCCGCTGGTATTCCAACAGCTGGTATGGGAGCCGCTGGTACGCAACGGCGTGGGAGTAGGAGCAGGTTGCCCCCGAAACTGAAGGCCGCCATCTGGGCGGCGGCGGTGGCCGGTATCGCCACGGTGGTTCTCACCGTGGTGCTCGCCCGACACCACGGCCTCGGCCCGATCGGCGTCCTGGCTGCCCTGACCGCGGCCCTGACGCTGAGCTGGCTCTACCCGTTCCTCGTCCTGCGCCACGAGGAAACCGAGGCCTTCCAACTCGACGAAGCATTCCTCGTCGCCATGGCCCTGTTGCTCCCTCCGCTCGGGACCGTCCTGGCCTTCCTCGCCGCCGCCCTGCTCAGCCAACTGGTCCGGCGCCGGCCGCCGGTCCGCATCGCCTTCAACGTCGGCACCTTCGTGACCGCCACCGGCCTCGCCTTGGCCGTCGCCCGGCTCGCCGGTGCCCACGGCGACACCACGCCCATTGACCTGGCCGCCGCCGTCGCCGGCGCGCTCGTCTTCCTGGTCGTCAACACGGCCTCGGTCTCGGCCGTCATGGCCATCGTCGAAGGCGAGTCATTCTGGCGGTCGGTATCCAACGGGCTTGGCTTCCGCCTGCTCGTCTGGGCCGCCACGGTGGCCGTCGGGCTCCTCGGCGGTCTCGCCGGGTCGGCGTACTCCTGGGCGCTCCTCCTGGCCGGCTTACCGATGGGGGTGCTCCAGGTCGTGATGTCCGGCTCGCTCCGCGCCGGCCACGACCGGAAGCGGCTCGACGGCCTTCTCCGCACCGCCATGGAGGCGCACTCGTCGATGGAGCCGGCCGACGTGGAGGAGGCCATCACCGAATCGGCTCGTGAGTTGCTCCACTGCCGAGACGCCCGCATCGCCGAGACTCCTCCGGGCGAGGGCGAACTGGGCATCGGGCTCACCGGGCGCCGGTACCCCGAGCGCTGGCTCGTGGTCTCCGAACGGCGAGGCCTCGAGCCCTTCGGGGCGCAGGACACCAAGCTGCTCGCCGCCATCGCCGCGGTCGGCTCCAGCGCGCTGGAGAACGCCTCGCTGGTCGACCAGATCAAGCACCAGGTGTTCCACGACACATTGACGGGCCTGCCCAACCAGCTGCTGTTCGAGGAGCGCACCACCGCGGCCCTGGCCCAACGGAGCCGATCGGGCGAAGGGCTGGCGGTGCTGTTCATCGACCTCGACCGCTTCAAGCGCGTCAACGACAGCCTCGGCCACCCCACGGGCAACGAACTGCTCCGGCAGGTCGCCACCCGTCTGAGCGGCGCGGTGCGGGGCGGCGACACCGTGGCCCGCATGGGCGGAGACGAGTTCACGCTCCTGCTCCCGACCGTACGCTCCACCGGTGAGGCGGTACTGGTGGCCGAGAAGATCCTGCGCCACTTTCTCGACCCGTTCGTGCTCGACGGCCACAAGCTCCACGTCACCCCGAGCATCGGTATCGCCGTTGCCCCCGACGACGGCACCCGTCCGTCGGCGCTGCTGAAGAACGCCGACACCGCGATGTACCGGGCCAAGGCCCGGGGCCGCAACTGCTTCGAGGTGTACTCGATCGACATGAACGCTGCGGCGCATCGCCGGCTGGCACTCGAGGGCGACCTGCACGCCGCCCTCGAGGCCGGGCAGCTCCGCGTCGTCTACCAGCCCCAGGTCGACCTCACCACCGGGCGCATCGTCGGCGTCGAAGCGCTGGCCCGCTGGGAGCATCCTGTCCTCGGCATGATCGGACCGGACACGTTCATCCCTCTGGCCGAGGAGACCGGGCTCATCGTCGCCCTCGACGACTGGGTGCTGCGGACGGCCTGCGCTCAGGGACGGGCCTGGACCGACGCGGGCCTGCCGCCGCTGCGCATCGCCGTGAACGTGTCGGGGCGGGCGTTCCATCGGACGCAGGTGGTCGAGCGCGTGGTCGAGGCCCTGGCCCGGACCGGTCTCGCCCCCGGTCACCTCGAACTGGAGATCACGGAGAGCATGGCCATCGACTCGCACGACGACACCCGGCCGATCTTCCGTGACCTCGAGTCCCTCGGCGTCAAGATCGCGATCGACGACTTCGGCACCGGCTACTCGGCCCTCAGCCGCCTGCAAGGCTTCCCGTTCCACACGCTCAAGATCGACCGCTCGTTCGTCTCCGCCATCGAGACGCCCGACGACGACGCCCCGATCGTCGCCGCCATGATCGCCATGGCCCACGCCCTGAAGCTCAGCGTGGTCGCCGAAGGCGTCGAGACGTCGACCCAGTTGGCCTTCCTCGAGCGCCACAACTGCGACATCGCGCAGGGCTATCTCTTCAGCCGGCCAATCGAACCCGACCAGGTTGCAGCGCTCGTCTCTCGTAGCGCCGCGCTCGTCTGACTCGTCGGATCCCCGACGACGGCGCCCTGAAGCCGACGGTTTACGGGGGCGGATCACCGACCGGTGCGAGATGGTCGTGTCCCGCGCGGACGCTCACGTCGCATCCGTGAACGGGTTGAGGAGTTTCGCGCCCGTCCGGCGGAGGTCACCCGTATTACGGGTGACCAACGTCAACCCGTGGATCTTGGCGGTGGCCGCGAGCAGGGCGTCGACGGCGGGGAGAGGGTCGGGCACGTTCATCCGCCCCCATTCCTCGGCCACCTCGGCGGTGACACCCAGGATGCGCTCGGCGTACTCGTGCCGGAGTCGCCCCAGCCACGATTCAAAGACACCCGCCTGATCAGGATCCCGTCGGCGGAGCCGCTCGATGCCCTGGCGGATTTCACCCACGACCAGCACGCTGAGGTAGAGGTCGCCTCCAGCCACCGTCTTCATCCAGCGCTTGACCTCTGGGTCGCCCTTGGGCTTGCGTGCTTCCGACAACACGTTGGTGTCAAGGAGAAAGCTCACAGGTCGAACGCCCGTCCGGCACCCGCCCGGGTGATCTCGAGCCCGGCGAGATCGGGACCTGACAAGAGGAACTCCTTGAACCGGTCGTCACCGCCGACGAGCTCGCGGTAACGCTCGACGGCCAGCACCACGACGACCTCGCGCCCTCGCCGGGTGACGACCTGAGCTCCCTCCGAGCGGGCGCGATCCACAAGTTCGCTAAACCGTTGCTTGGCATCCTGCAGCGGCCAGATCATGAATACTCCTATCTAGTCAGTCTAGACAGGAGTATAGGCGCTGGCGGCACCGCCGCTTCGCCGGCACGTCCTCGTCCTCTTCGGGGCGCTTCCTGCCGCGCTCAGGTCCCTTATCCTCCCGGTCACCCGGGCCCCTGTATGCTCTGGGTGTTCCTGGCGCGTGTAGTTCACGCTCGTCTGGGCATTCGACGCTCTAGCCGGAAGTTTGGCGGCGGACTCGTAATCCGCGGGTTCAGGGTTCGAGTCCCTGGGGGCGTGCTAACTGGGGGCAGTACAGGTAGTGGGCCGCTCGGCTGCGTGCCCCTGCCCTGACCGGTCTGCGCAGACCGGCGTAGGCAGCGAGTTTGGAGGTTCATGTGGGCGCGCGAGGGACGACGTTCGGAAAGCTGGAGCGGGAACGGGCCAAGAAGGCCAAGGCGGCGGCGAAGCGTGCACGACGCGAGGAGCGCGCCGCGGACACCGGAGAAGACGTCGATGGGCAGGAGACCGAAGCGCCGGACGACGGCCTCGGAATGTTGTCGGCGGCCGAGCTCCTGGCGCTCGTCGAGCAGACCCACCGGAAGTTCGAGGCGGGGACGCTCAGCCACGAGGAGTACGAAGAGAAGAAGGCGGAACTTCTCGCCCGTTTGCCCATTGACTGATCGGCAAACTGACGCAGGTCTGACGCGCTGACCGCCACCCCGTCCTCGGGCGCCCCCCTCTTCGCCGATCTCGGCCTCCGGGCCGAGCTGCTCGACGCGCTCAGCGGCCTCGGTTACGAGGAGCCGACGCCGATCCAGCGGGAGGCGATCCCGCCGCTGCTGGAGGGCCGGGACCTGGTCGGCCAGGCCGCCACCGGCACCGGCAAGACCGCCGCCTTCGCCCTGCCCGTCCTGCAGGGTCTCTCGCCCGGCCGATCGGGCGCGGAGCCGGTGGCGTTGGTGCTCGTGCCCACCCGGGAGCTGGCCGCACAGGTCTCGGAGGCGGTGCATCGCTACGGGCGGGGCCTGGGCGCCCGCGTGCTGCCCATCTACGGCGGTCAGCCCATCGGGCGGCAGTTGCGAGAGCTCACCCGGGGCGTCGACGTGGTGGTGGCCACACCCGGGCGGGCGCTCGACCACATCCGGCGGGGCACGCTCCGCCTCGATGCCCTGAAGACGGTCGTTCTCGACGAGGCCGACGAGATGCTCGACATGGGATTCGCCGAAGAGATCGAGGCGATCCTGGCGGAGACCCCCACCGAGCGCCAGACCGTGCTCTTCTCGGCCACGATGCCGCCCCGCATCAACGGCATCGCCCGGCGCCATCTCCGGGACCCCGTCCGCCTCGAGGTGGGCGGTGAGGCGGTCCGGCCCGGCGACGCCCCCCGGGTGCGCCAGACGGCCTACATGGTGTCCCGGGCCCACAAGCCGGCCGCCCTCGGCCGGGTGCTCGACGTGGAAGCGCCCGCGGCCGCCCTCGTCTTCTGCCGCACCCGGGAAGAGGTCGACCAGCTCACCGAGACCCTCAACGGGCGGGGCTACCGGGCGGAGGCCCTGCACGGCGGGATGAGCCAGGAGCAGCGCGACCGGGTCATGGGCCGGCTGCGCGGCGGGACGGCGGACCTGCTGGTGGCCACCGACGTGGCCGCCCGGGGGCTCGACATCGACCAGCTCACCCACGTCGTCAACTACGACGTCCCCTCCGCCCCCGACTCGTACGTGCACCGCATCGGCCGGGTGGGCCGGGCCGGTCGTGAAGGGGTCGCCATCACCCTGGCCGAGCCCCGTGAGCACCGCATGCTCAAGAGCATCGAGCGGGTCACCAAGCAGCGGATCGCCATCGAGAAGCTGCCCACGGTGGCCGACGTGCAGGCCCGCCAGCTGGACCTGACCCGGGCGTCGCTGCACCAGGCGATCCTCGGGAACGACCTGGAGCGCTACCGGGTGGTCGTCGAGGCGCTGGCCGACGAGTTCGACGTGATGGAGGTGGCCCTCGCCGCCGTGAAGCTCGCCTACGAAGCGGGCGGGGCGACCGCCGACGAGGTGGAGATCCCCGAGCCGGCGCTCCGGCCCGAGAGCGACGGGACGGCGCCCCGCCGGGGCCGGCCCTCGGCCGGGCAAATTTCTGGGCAGATGGCCCGCCTCTTCGTCGGCGCCGGCCGGGGTGCCGGTGTGCGGCCCCAGGACCTCGTCGGCGCCATCGCCGGCGAGTCCTACCTCAGCGGGCGGGACATCGGGGCGATCCAGATCGCCGACCGCTTCTCCGTGGTGGAGGTCCCCGAGGCGGCCGCCGACGACGTGATCGCCGCCCTGCGGAACACCACCATCAAGGGCCGCAAGGCCACGGTCCGGCGGGACCGGCGGCCGGGGTAGGGGCGGTGAAGCGCCGCGCTAGAACCGGGCGGAGGGCTCGGGGGTCCAGCGGTGGCGGGTGGCCCGCCAGTCGCTCACGGCCTGGCAGTAGGGGCAGTGGCGGTCGGGCCAGCCGCAGGGGCGGTGCCGGTCGCAGCAGACGTCGAGCAGGAAGCAGAGCCGGTCGGCCTGCTTCATCAGTTCCTGCACGTCAGGACCCTCGTCGAACCATCGCTCAGCTGTGGCCACGGCGCCATCCTCGCGTCCCCGCGGCCGGAGTTGGTGGATCTCCGGGGCCCGCATCGGCACGGCCGCGCGCTGAACTCGAAGTTCCTCATGTGACACCTTTGAACATTCGGTGCTGCCTTCGGCAGATCCGGCATTCCTCAGGGCTCGGCCCCAAGCCTTTCTCGTCGTAGCGGGCGGGTACGTTGGCGGCATGCCGACGCGAACCCGCAGTAAGCGACCGCCCGCTCCCAGCTTCCCCGTCGAGCGATTCAAGCTCGACAACGGCCTGTCCGCCGTGCTCCTCCCCGACACGAGCGCGGCGACGGTGGCCATCGCCATGGTCTACGACGTCGGGTTCCGGTCCGAACCCGAGGGCATGACCGGGTTCGCCCACCTGTTCGAGCACCTGATGTTCGAAGGGTCCGTCACCCTCGAGAAGGGCCAGCACGACAAGCTCGTGGGTGGCAACGGCGGGGTGATGAACGGCAGCACCCGGTCCGATTACACCAACTACTACGAGCAGCTGCCGTCCAACGCGCTCGAACTGGGGCTGTTCCTCGAAGCCGACCGGATGCGGGGGCTGCGGCTGACCAAAGAGAACGTCGACAACCAGATCGCCGTCGTCAAAGAGGAGATCCTGGTCAACGTCGTCAACCAGCCCTTCGGCGGGTTCCCCTGGATCCTGCTTCCGCCGGTCATGTTCGACTCGTTCAGCAACGCCCACAACGGATACGGCAGCTTCGTCGACCTCGAGGCGGCCACCGTCGACCAGGCCGCCGCCTTCTTCGACCGTTACTACGCGCCCGGCAACGCCACCCTGGCCATCGCCGGCGACCTGCGCGTGGGCCCGACCCGGGAACTGGTCGAACGCCACTTCGGGGCGATTCCGGCCCGGGCGGTGCCGCCCGTCGGGTCGTTCACGGAGCCCGTCCCGTCCCGGGAGCGCCGGTCCCGGCACGACGACCCGCTGGCGCCGCTGGCCGCGCTGGCCGTCGGCTACCGGGTACCCGACCCGATCAAGGAATGGCCCGACTACCTCGCCGCCACCGTGCTGACCGATCTGCTGGCCGAGGGCACCGCCTCGCGCCTCCACCAGCGTCTGGTCAAGCGGGATCAACTGGTGAGCCACATCGGCGGCATGCTCGGCACCTTCGGTGACCCGTTCGACGTGCGGGATCCCACCATGCTCCAACTGCTCGCCTACCACTCGAACGAGTCGATCGACCCGGTGCTGGCCGCCATCGACGAAGAGGTCGCCGCCGTGGCCGACGACGGGGTCGCCGAGGAAGAGGTGGAGCGGGTGGTCACGACCATGACGGCCCAGGCCGTCCGGCGCCTGGACGACGTGATGAACCGGGCGCTGGCCGCCGCCGTCCTCGAGCAGCAGCGGGGCCAGGCCGAACTGCTCGGCGATCTGCCCGCCCTGCTGGCGTCGGTGACCCCCGAGCAGATCTCGCGGGTGGCGAAGACGTGGTTACGGCCGGACAGCCGGGCCGTACTCGAAGTCGTACCGGGAGCAGGCCGATGACCGAAATCCCTAAGGTTGGCCCGTTGCGGAAGCAGAAGCTGCCCGCCGTGGCCGAACGGACGTTGGACCACGGCCTGCGCGTCCTGGCCGTTCGCAAGCCCGGGGTCCCCATGGTGCAGGCCCGGATGAGCCTGCTCACGGCGAGGCCGAAGCCTCCGCCCGGCGACAACGCCCGTCAGCGGGTGCTGGCCGGAACGCTGCTGTCCGGCACTGCGCACCGGTCGAGCGTCGACGTGGCCGAGGCGCTGCAGCGGGCCGGGGGGACGCTCGACGTGGGGGCCGACAGCGAGGACCTCGTGCTGCGGGGTTCGGCCCTGTCGCCCTCTCTCTCGGACCTCCTCGGGCTGGTGGCCGAGGTGCTGGCCGAGCCCGCCTTCCCGAAGGACGAGGTCGAGCTGGAACGGGCCCGCACGCAGCAGGAGGTGCTGCTCCAACAGGCCAACCCGGCGGCCCTGGCCCGGATCGCCCTCTTCCAGCAAATGTTCCGCGGTCATCCTTACGGCGCGGGCCTGCCCGACCTGGACCAGATCGGCGAGGTGTCGCCCGGCGACCTGAAGCGATACATGCGGGACCGGGTGAGTACCCGGGACGGGCTGCTGATCCTCGTCGGCGACCTGCGCCCGGAGAAGGCGCTCGACGCCGCCGAGGCCGCCCTGGCCGGATGGCAGGGGGCGAAAGGCAAGGCGAAGCTCCCCAAGCCGCCGCCCATCGAACCCGGCGCGGTCGTCCTCGTCGACCGCCCCGGGGCGGCCCAGAGCAACATCCGCCTGGGCGGGCCGGCGCTGACCCGGGCCGACGCCGGCCTGCCCGCCCTGCTGCTGGCCAACACCGTGTTCGGCGGGTACTTCTCCTCCCGGCTGGTCGAGAACATCCGGGAACGCAAGGGCTACACGTACAGCCCGCGCTCGGGCATCGAGCACCTGCAGGCGGCGTCGGTCTTCACGGTGACGGCCGACGTGGCCACCGACGTGACCGCCCCCGCCCTCCTCGAGATCCTCTACGAACTCGGCCGGATGGCCACGCTGCGGGTCGACCCGGAGGAACTCGACGCGGCCAAGAGCTATCTGATCGGCAGCACGTCGCTGTCGACCCAGACGCAGAACGGTCTCGCCGGCTACCTGTTTGCCCTGGCCCGCTCCGGGCTGGGGCTCGACTACCTGCGCGAGCTCCCGGCGCGGCTCGGTGCCGTCACCGCCGACGACGTCCTCGAGGCGGCGGCCACCTACCTCGCCCCCAACCAGCTGACGACAGTGATCCTGGGCGATTCCGGCGCGGTCCGCGGTCCGCTCGGCACGCTCGTCGACGTCGCCGCGCCGGGGAGCGACGCCTGAACCCGGGGCGTCAGCCGGTCCGCAGTTCATGGAGCAGGGCGCCGTAGGCGTGGAACCCCATCTGCCGGCGGACGAGGTCGAGCAGGGCGGCCACGAAGACGTCACCGTGCCCGTCCCCCGGGGCGACCACGTGGGCCAGTTCGTGGAGCAGGACGGCCTCGTGCCAGGCCGACAGCCGCACCTCCCGGTCCTCGGCGACGGCGTACCCGGCCAGGCGGCGGCTCCGGCTCCGGCCGACGACGACCTGGTCGACCTGCGGCCAGCGGTCGGCCCACCAGCCGCTGGCCACGAGCCCGTCGACGTAGCGCTGCGCCTCGGCCCGACCGGTGAACACCCGCCCGATCCCGGCCAGGGCGGCGTCCTCGGCGGCGTAGACGGCGAGCTGGCGCTTTCGGTTCAACGGGCCAGTCCCCGGCGCCCCT
>CAZCVW010000087.1:0-11040 GCA_964502185.1 uncultured Burkholderiales bacterium | reverse complement strand
GCACCGACACCGGCGGTTCGATCCGCCAGCCGGCCGCCTTCTGCGGCGTCGTGGGGGCCAAGCCGACCTACGGCCGGGTGTCGCGCTTCGGGTTGGTGGCCTACGCCTCGAGCCTCGACCAGGTCGGGCCCTTCGCCGGCGACGTGACCGACGCCGCCCTGTTGCTGGAGACGATCTGGGGTCACGACCCGGCTGACTCGACGTCGATCCCCAGCGGGCCCGAGCCGATCCTCCCGGGGCTGGAGGGCGGCGTCGCCGGACTCCGGGTGGGCATCGTGTCCGAACTGGCGGCGGGCGAGGGAATCCAGCCCGAGGTGGCCGCCGCGGTCGACGCCGCCGCCCGTCTGCTGGAGAAGGCGGGAGCGGCGGTCGAGGTCGTGTCGGTGCCGTCGGTGCAGTACGGCCTGTCGGCCTACTACCTGATCTCTTCGGCCGAGGCGTCGTCCAACCTGGCCCGCTACGACGGCGTCCGCTACGGGCTGCGCCGGCCGGGCTCCGACGTGGGCGAGATGAACGCCGCCACCCGGGAGGCCGGCTTCGGCGCCGAGGTGAAGCGCCGCATCATGCTCGGCACCTATGCGCTGTCGGCCGGGTACTACGACGCCTACTACGGGCAGGCGCAGCGGGTCCGGACCCTCATCATCCGGGACTTCGACCGGGCCTACGAACGCTTCGACGTGCTGCTGTCGCCCACGTCGCCCACCACCGCCTTCGCCCTCGGCGAGAAGACGGGCGAGCCGCTGGCCATGTACCTGTCCGACGTCTGCACCATCCCCAGCAACCTGGCCGGGGCGGCCTCCATCTCCATCCCCGCCGGACTCGACGGCGCCGGCCTCCCGATCGGCGTGCAGGTGCTGGCTCCGGCGCTGGGTGAGGCGGTCATGTTCCGGGCCGCCCGGGCGCTGGAGCGCGGCTTCGCCTTCGACGCCAAGCCGCCGCTCGAAGCCGAAGGAGAGAGCCGGTGACGAAGTACGAGACCGTCGTCGGGCTCGAAGTCCACGTGGAGCTGGCCACCGCCACCAAGCTGTTCTGCGGCTGCGCCAACGAGTTCGGGGCGGAGCCCAACGAGCACGTCTGCCCGGTGTGCCTCGGCCTCCCGGGATCGCTGCCCGTGCTCAACGAGGGGGCGGTGGAGCTCGCCCTGCGGGTCGGGGAGGCCCTGGGTTGTTCCGTGCCCGACCAGTCGACCTTCCACCGCAAGAACTACTTCTATCCGGACATGCCGAAGAACTTCCAGATCTCCCAGTACGACGAGCCGATCTGCGTCGACGGGCACCTGGATATCGCCGGGGCCCCGGGAGAGACAACCATCCGGGTGGGGATCGAACGGGCCCACCTGGAGGAGGACACGGGCAAGACGACGCATGTGGGCGGGGGCGGCGGGCGCATCCACGGCGCCGACCACTCGCTGGTCGACTACAACCGGGCCGGGGTGCCCCTCATGGAGATCGTCTCCCGGCCGGACATCCGCAGCGGTGAACAGGCCCGGGCCTACGTCAACCAGCTGCGCTCGGTGCTGGAGGTCATCGGCGTCTCGGACGTGAAGATGGAGGAGGGCAGCCTCCGCATCGACGCCAACGTCTCCCTGCGCCCCGTTGGGGCGACGGAGTACGGCCGGCGGGTCGAGGTCAAGAACATGAACTCGCTGCGCTCACTCGGGCGGGCCGTGGAGTACGAGGCCGAGCGCCAGGCCCGGCTGCTCGACGCCGGGGAGCGCATCGTCCAGGAGACCCGGCACTGGGACGAGGACGCCGGGTGCACGCACTCGCTCCGGTCGAAGGAAGAGGCCTACGACTACCGCTACTTCCCCGAGCCCGACCTCGTGCCGGTAGCCCCCTCGGAGGCGTGGCGGGCGAGGGTGCGGGCCGCCATGCCCGAGCTGCCGTCGGCCCGGCGCGACCGGCTGGTGGCGCAGTGGGGAATCTCCGAGCAGGACGCCGGTGTCCTGCTCGGCGTCCCGGGGCTGGCCGACTACGCCGAGGCGGCGGTGGCCGCCGGGGCGCCGGGCCGGGAGGTGGCCAACTGGGTGTCCGGCGACCTGCTCGCCTTCGTGAACGACCGCGGGGTGGCGCCGTCGGAGTTGGCGCTCGCCCCGGCGGGGATGGCCGAACTGGTCGCCCTGGTGGCCGACGGCACGCTCTCCCGTCCGCTGGCCAAGGAGGTGCTGGCCGCCGGACTGGCCGGCGAGGGCTCTCCCCGGGCCGTGGTGGCGGCGCGGGGCGTGGCCCAGGTGAGCGACGAGGGCGAACTGGCTTGTGTCGTGGACGCCGTGCTGGCCGAGAACCCGGCGGAAGTCGAGCGCTACCGGGCCGGGGAGGACAAGGACCGCAAGAAGCTGCGCGGGTTCTTCATGGGCAAGGTGATGGCCGCCACCAAAGGACGCGGCAACCCCCAGGCGCTCAACCGTCTGCTCGACGAGCGCCTGGGTTAGCCGGCCTTGCCGGGGCGGCCGGGCGGCAGCTTGCCGCGGCGGCGCGATTCCCGGACCCAGCGCTGGGCGGTGGTGACAGGCACTTCGTTGGCCGCAGCCAGCTCACCGATCGGGCGGGACGAAGTGCCCACCAGTTGGCGGTAAGCGACGGCCACGGCGTCGTAGAACGTGTCGTCGTAGCCCTGCGGCGTGCTCTTGCGCAAGCGGGCCGGGATCTGGGTCTTCCGGGCCCGGCCGGGCTTGTGCTCGACACCCGCGTGCAGCTGGGCGTTAGCCGTGGCCTCGATGCGACCCACCGGCAGCGAGCGCAACAGCTCGGCCGACACGGGACCGTCCAGCCGGAGGCCGTTGACATTGAAGCGGCCGTCCTTGGCTTCTTCGACCTTGATGTGGACTTTGGCCGGGCGGCGCAACCCGTCGCGCCACTCGTACCAACCTTTTTCTGAGGGGACTAATTGGGGAGCCATTCCGGCAGTCTACCAGAAGGCAAGTTGTTCCGCCCATCCAGACCCCATCTCGGATCTGCACCGCGGCCCCCGGCGTATCCAGACGTCAGAATACGCTGATGAATATCCCGATGAATATCTTTGGGCCGGAAACATGCAGGGAGCGCTCAAGGTTGACAGCGAACGAGACGATACCGTATCGTCTCGTTGTTCGCGGCGGGGGGTAGGCGGCATGGTGGATGACAGGTACGACCCCGAGAAGCGGTGGTGGACGCTCTCGGTCCTGTGTCTGAGTCTGGTGATTGTGGTGGTGGGTAACACGGTGCTGAACGTGGCCCTGCCGACCCTGGTGCGGGAGCTCGGCGCCACCTCCAGTCAGCTGCAGTGGATCGTCGACTCCTACGCCCTCGTTTTCGCCGGCCTGCTGCTCACGGCCGGGGCTCTGGGTGACCGGTTCGGGCGTAAGGGGGCGCTCACCATCGGTCTGGTGATCTTCGGGGCCACCTCGGGGGCCTCGGCCCTGGCCACCTCGGCCGGGCAGCTCATCGCCCTGCGAGCCTTGATGGGCATCGGCGCCGCCCTGATCATGCCGGCCACCCTGTCCATCCTCACCAACGTGTTCCCGCCCCAGGAGCGGGCCAAAGCGATCGCCATCTGGGCCGGCCTGGCCGGTGCCGGTGCCGCCATCGGCCCCATCACCAGCGGTTTCCTGCTCGAGCACTTCTGGTGGGGCTCCGTCTTTCTCGTCAACGTGCTCCTCGTCACCGCCGCGCTGATCTCCGGCCGGCTGGTGCCCACCTCCAAGGACCCCGCCCAGCCGCGGCTCGACCCGGTGGGCGCGCTGCTGTCGATCGGGGGGCTCGGCGCCCTGCTCTACGCCATCATCGAGGCGCCCCACCACGGCTGGACCGGAGCGCCGACGCTTCTCTACGGCGGGGCCGGCCTCGCCATTCTGGCCGCCTTCGGCGCCTGGGAGCTCCACACCAGCCAGCCCATGCTGGACCTGCGTTTCTTCAAGAACCGCACGTTCAGCTCGGCTGCGGCGGCCATCTCCATGATCTTCTTCGCCATGTTCGGCGTGTTCTTCCTGCTCACGCAGTATCTCCAGCTGGTGCTGGGCTACGGCACGCTGGAGGCCGGCCTGCGCACCCTGCCCATGGCCATGGCGATGATGGTGGCCGCGCCCAACAGCGCCCGCCTGGTCGAGCGCTACGGACCCCGGAAGGTCGTGACTGCCGGCCTCTCGCTGGCCGCGGTCGGGCTGTTCATGCTGGCCCAGCTCAAGGTGGACTCTCCCTACTGGCTCATCGCCCTTTCCCTGGTCGTCATCGCGCTGGGCATGGGGTCTTCGATGGCGCCGTCCACGACCGGGATCATGGCCTCCCTCCCGCTCGGGAAGGCGGGGGTCAGTTCTGCCGTCAACGACACCACCCGCGAGCTCGGGGGCGCCCTCGGCGTGGCCGTGCTCGGTAGCCTCCTCGCTTCCCGCTACGTCGGCGGACTGCCCGATCTGGCCGGGCTGGGCGTACAGGCCGAGGCCGTGGCCCGCAGCTCGCTGGGAGGGGCCATGGGTTTGGCCGCCCAGTTGCCACCGGTCGCCGGGGGAGCGCTGGCCACGGCCGCCCGGGAGGCATTCACCGACGCCATGTCGTTGTCGTTCATGGTGGCGTCGGCCATGGTTCTGGCCGCCGCGCTGATGGCCGCCCGGTTCTACCCGGCGGTGTCGGTCGTGCCGGTCCACCCCGCCCCACCGGCCCCGGCTGCGGTGGGAGACGAGGGCCGGTGAAGCTCGCCGCGGAAGCCAGGCCGCGCCGGCGGAGCCAGCGGGCGGAGACCGCCATTTTGGAGGCGACGCTCAGCCTGCTCGGCGAGGTCGGGTTCTCCGGGCTGTCGATCGACGGCATCGCGGCGAGGGCCGGGGTCGGCAAGGCGACCATCTACCGCCACTGGGAGGGCAAGGCCCACGTCGTCATCGACGCCTTTCGCCGGGCGGTGCCGCCCATGGCCGAGCCGGACACGGGGAACCTGCGGGACGACCTCTGCGAGGTGCTCGGGCTCGTGGCCCACGGCCTCGCCCACTCGCCCCTGGCCCGGATCCTGCCGTCGATGGTGGAAGCGGCCGAGCGGGATCCCGAGCTGCAACGCCTCTACGGCGAGTTCGGCGCGGAACGCCGGGCCGTCCTCACCCGGATCCTCGAGCGGGGCCGGGCCCGCGGCGAACTGGCTTCCGGCTTCGACACCGATCTGGCCATCGACATGTTGATGGGCCCGATCTTCGGCCGGCGCCTCGTCGCCCGGAGGCCGCTCAGCCGGGCCTTCGCCGTGCAACTGGTCGACGCCTTGATGCCCGCTCTGCGAGAGCAGTAACGCTCACCTCGGCCGCGAAGGCGTCGATGGCTTCGGCCAGGGCCACGGCCGGGTCTGCTCCATCCAGTGGCGCTGGCATTCGCCGGCCAGCAACGGGGTGGCCGGGACCGCCGTGGTCAGGCTCGACGACAGGCGGCTCAGCTCACTCCGGCGCATCCGGCACGGGACGCAGCGGTCGATGTGCGCCTTGATGTGCAAGCGCTCGCTGCGGGTCAGCCCGCCGTCCACGTAGGCGCCGAGACGGTCGACGGTGAAGCGGCAGCCGGGGCGCACGTCGCATTCTCTCTGGGCGTGAACGCAGGCGAGCCGGACCGCGGCGCGCGCCTGTCCGGTCAGGTGAGTCACGGCCCCGGGCTCGAGGTCCACGATGGCGGCCACCTCTTTGGGGGTCATGGCCTCGACCTCGGTGAGCCACAGGGCCGTCCGCCAACTCTCGGGCAGCCGCCGGAGGGCGGACCGGACGACATGGTGCTCCAGACCGGAGAGAACGAGGTCGTCGTCCAGGCAGATCTCGTCGACCGGTGCGGCGGCGGCAACCGCCGGGCGGCGCTGTGCCGGTTGGGTCCGGGCCAGCCGTTCAAGGCCGGCCTGGCGCACGCAGGCCAGGAGGTAGGGGCGGAAGGGAACGTCGACTTCGGAGTCGGGACCGTGGAGATGCCGGGGAAGGGCGGCAAAGACGGCGGCGAAGCCTTCCATGAGCGCCACTTCGGCGTCTCTCCCGGGGACGTCGGCGAAGCCGGTGACCGCACAGGCCACCCGCCAGGCCGCTTCGTGGTGGCGGAGGTAGAGAAGCCCGAAGGCGATCCGGTCTCCGTCACGCACCGAGGCCACGAGATCGGTGTCGGACGCCAAAGTCAACTCGGTCAGATGGTCGACTTCGTGCACGGTCATCCTCCGTCGGCCCCAGCCGAACCCGAAACGGGAAAAGCTGCCGACTGAGCCGGCCGCCAGATACCTATCGTCAGGTTCTCTTCCCCGGTTGAGGTTGTTTCTCACTCTCCGTGAACAGTAATGCCCCAATTCAGAGACTCCGCCCGCGATTGGTCCCGCCTCCGTACCCTGTGCGTGTGCGAGCGGAAAGGGGGACGGGTTGACGGCGGCGCAGACGATCGTGGTCGACCATCTCTCGCGCCTGGACGACGGCTCCGTGTGGGTGGCCGGCATCGACGGGAGCCACGAGCACGTGGCGCCCCGGTCGATCGGCAACTGGGACACCCGGGCGACCTATCGGGCCGGCGGCCCTTTCGGCATCGGAGAGGCCGTTGATCTCGGGTTCTCCCGGCGCAACGGCACACCACCGGCGGTGGAGGAGCGCGAGGTCGAGGAGGCCAGCCTGCGCCCGCTGGGCCGCCTGCCCGACGGCGAGTTCTGGTCACTGCTCGAAACCCTGGGTCAGGACTCGCTCCCGGCCATCTTCGGCGACGACCTGGTGCGATCCGCGTCCGGGTCGGCCTGCGGGCCCGAGGGGCAGGGCCGAGTGTCGCTCGGGTGCCTTCGTTGCCCCGGGCCGGCCGAACTGTTCCGCCGCGGCGGCCAACTGCGGATGGGCTTCGACGACCTCGGACTGGGCTCGCTCGACCTGGCCGTTTTCGACTTCCGGCTGCGGAACGAGGAAGGCTTACCCATCGACTCGTTGTGGAAGGTCATCCGCCGCCGGGTGGAGGGCGGCGAGCCCATCATCCTGTCGGTGGGCCTCACCCGCCCCTTCAACGGCGCTCACTGGCTAAGGATCGACAACGTGCACTTCCGCGACTACTTCGACGACCATCCGGTCTTCCGGTTCGCCCGATGAGCCCGCAGGCTTCGGGGGACAAGGCCATCGCCCGGTTCCGCATCACGCCCGACGAGTACGCGGAGGGCATGCGCAAGCTGATCATGGGCCAGATCACCTTCTGGATCGGCCCGGTTGCGGCGGCCTTCCTCCTCGTCGTGGCCATCGCCACGGGTCAGGTGTCCCTCGGGATCTTCGGCGCCGTGTTCGTGGCCCTCGCCGTGCTGTCCCTGCGGGTCGTGCCGGCCAAGAAGTACAAGCAGAGCCCGCAGCTCGCCACGGAGCAGACCCATACGTTCAGCGCCGACGGCATCCTGATCTACGCCGGTGGGCAGAGCGGCACCCTGCCGTGGGAGTTCTACAAGACGGCCCGGGAGACGCCCCGGGTGTACCTGCTCATGAAGAGCCCGAAGCAGGCCAACTTCATCCCCAAGCGGGGGTTCAACTCGCCGGAGGACGAGCAGCGGTTCCGGGCCCTGGCCGCCGAGCGGCTCAAGGCGAGCTGGGGTTAGGCGCGGGGGCACTCGCCGCCTACCCTTGGGTGCCATGACCGGGACCGGGACTCACAAGCCGCGCAGCCACGAGGTCACCGAGGGGATGGAGCGGGCCCCGGCCCGGGCCATGCTCCGGGCCATAGGGATGGGGGAGGACGACTGGGGCAAGTCCCAGGTCGGCATCGCCTCCTCCTGGAACGAGGTGACGCCCTGCAACCTCCCCCTCGACCGCCTGGCCAAGGCGGCCAAGGAAGGGGTGCGGGCCGCGGGTGGGTTCCCGATCGAGTTCACCACCATCGCCGTCTCCGACGGGATCTCCATGGGGACGGAGGGCATGCGGGCCTCGCTGCCGAGCCGGGAGATCATCGCCGACTCGGTCGAGTGCGTGATGCACGGCGAGCGCCTCGACGGCATGGTGACCCTGGCCGGTTGCGACAAGAGCCTGCCCGGCATGCTCATGGCCGCCGCCCGGCTGAACCTGCCGTCGGTCTTCCTCTACGGCGGGACGATCATGCCCGGCCGGTACGGGGGCAAGGACATCAGCATCCAGGACGTGTTCGAGGCGGTCGGCGCCTGCGCGGCGGGCATCATCAACCGCGACGACCTGACCGAGATCGAGCAGAAGGCCTGCCCGGGCGAGGGTTCGTGCGCCGGAATGTTCACGGCCAACACGATGGCCTCGATCGCCGAGGCGATCGGCATGTCGCTCCCCGGCTCGTCCACCGCTCCGGCCCCCGACCCCCGCCGGGACGACTACGCCCGCGCCTCGGGTAAAGCGGTCGTGAACCTCTTGAAGCTCGGGATCCGGCCCCGCCAGATCATGACCCGGGAGGCGTTCGAGAATGCCATCGCCGTGTCGATGGCGCTCGGCGGTTCCACCAACGCGGTGCTGCACCTGCTGGCCATCGCCCACGAGGCCCGGGTGGAGCTGACCCTCGACGACTTCGACCGGATCAGCCGGAAGGTGCCCCACATCGGCGACACCAAGCCCGGCGGCCGGTTCGTGATGGTCGACCTCGACCGGATCGGCGGCGTGCCCGTCGTCATGCGGGAACTCCTCGAGGTCGGCCTGCTCCACGGCGACGCCCTCACGGTCACCGGCAGGACGGTGGCCGAGAACCTCGATGCCCTCAACCCCCCGGGGCCCGACGGCGAGGTTGTCCGGCCGCTGTCCAACCCGATCCACTCCGAGGGCGGCACCGGCATCCTCTACGGCAGCCTCGCTCCCGAGGGGGCCGTGGTGAAGATCGCCGGCATGTCGGGCCTGCGCTTCGAGGGCCCTGCCCGGGTCTTCGACGACGAGGCCGACTGCATGGCCTACGTCACCGGTAACCACCTCCAGCCCGGCGAGGTGCTCGTCATCCGCTACGAGGGACCCCGGGGTGGTCCTGGCATGCGGGAGATGCTGGCCGTCACCGCCGCGGTCAAGGGGACCGGCCACTCGGCCGACGTCGCCCTGGTGACCGACGGCCGCTTCTCCGGCGCCACCTACGGCTTCTCCGTCGCCCACGTCGCCCCCGAAGCGACCGACGGCGGCCCGATCGCCTTCGTGGAGGACGGCGACACCATCGTCATCGACGTCCCCAACCGGGTTGTCGACGTGGCCGTCGCCCCGGCCGAGATGGCCCGGCGAAAGGAAGGCTGGAAGCCGAAGGAACCCCGCTACACCTCCGGCTTCCTCGGCAAGTACGCCAAGCTCGTCCAGCCCGCCTCCCGGGGAGCGATCACCAACACGGACTGACCGGCGGGGCGCGGCAGACTCTGGGCCATGCCTGAGCTGCTCGAGATCGAGGCGTACCGGCAACTGGCCGAGGCGAAGGCGCTCGACCGGACGATCATCGAGGTGGTGGCGCCGGACGCCTGGTGGCTGAAGAACGGCCTGACAGCCGAGGTCGCGGCCGACGCCCTCACCGGCCGGCGGTTCACCCTCGCCCGGCGGACGGGCAAGCGGCTCCTGCTCGAGACGAGCGACGGCGGCCCCCTCCTCGGCCTGCGGTTCGGGATGACCGGGCGGCTGCTGGTCGACGGCTCGGCCGGTGTCGAGCACCTCGAGTACTCCTCGCTCCGGGAGAACCCGGCCTGGGACCGGTTCCTGGTCCGGTTCGCCGACGGGGGCGACCTGCGCGTGCGGGACCCCCGCCGCCTGGGTGGCGCCGAGCTCGACCCGGAGGAGGCCCGCCTCGGGCCCGACGCCGCCTCCATCGCCCCGGCGGTGCTCGGCCGGGTCCTCGGGACGAGCCAGGCGCCGCTCAAGGCCCGGCTCATGGACCAGGGGAAGATCTCCGGGCTCGGCAACCTGCTGGTCGACGAGATCCTCTTCCAGAGCGGCCTCGACCCGGCCCGCCCCGCCGGCGGGTTGAGCCCGACCGAGCTGCGCCGCCTGCACCGCTGGGTGCGGCGCACGCTCGTCGACCTCGGTGCCCGGGGCGGCTCCCACACCGGGGAGCTCGACCCGTCGCGCCGCCGCGGGAGCGTCTGCCCGAAGGACGGGACGCCACTCGAGCGCCGCACCGTCGGCGGGCGCACAACGTGGTCGTGCCCGAAGCACCAGGTCTGAGGGAGACTGACGGCATGAAGCTGGAGGAAGCAAAGGCCGCCCTGGTCGACAAGGCGGCGGGGCTGGCCCGGGGCCGGCAGCACGGCGCCCAGGCCGAGGTGGTCGAGGTCTTCCTCCGCCGCTACTGGGCGCGGGTCCCGGCCGAGGACCTCGTCGGGCGCGACCCCGTCGACCTCTACGGCGCGGCGGTCGCCCACCTCCACCTGGCGGAGCAGCGGGCGTCCGGAGAGGCCCGCATCCGGGTCTACACGCCGTCGTTCGACGACCACGGCTGGGCCTCCACTCACTCCGTGGTCGAGATCGTCATCGACGACATGCCCTTCCTCGTGGACTCCCTCCGCATGGAGCTGTCCCGCCAGGGCTGCGGCCTGCATCTCGTCGTCCACCCGGTGATGCGCGTGCAGCGCGACGACAGCGGGCGGATCACCGGCGTCACCGGGGGTTCGGGGGTGTCCCCCGGGGAGCCCGGGGGTTCGGGGGTGTCCCCCGGGGAGACAGCGGAGGGAGGCCCCGAGGCCTTCCTCCACGTCGAGATCGACCGCCAGCCCGAAGCGGCCAAGCGGGACGCGCTACGGGAAGGCCTGGCCCGGGTGCTGGCCGACCTGCGGGCGGCGGTGGCGGACTGGCCGGCCATGCGGGCCAAGGCCCAGGCGCTGGCGGCCGAGATGCAGGAGCGGCCGCCGCCGGTGGGGCCATCCGAGAGGAATTCAGGCGATGTGGCCGAGGCCCGCGACTTCCTGCGCTTCCTGGCCGACGATCACTTCGTCTTCCTCGGCTTCCGGGACTACGACCTGCTCGAGGAAGCCGACGCCCCGGGGCTCGGGGTGCCCCCGAAGACGCAGGGGGCCAGTGTCCAGGTGCTGCGGGCCGTGCCCGATTCCGGGCTCGGGATCCTGGCCGGGGCGGACCCGGGCGCGGCCTCGGCCAGCTTCGCCCGGGTGCCCGTCGAGCTGCGCCACCGCGCCCGGGGAGGC
>CAZCVW010000086.1:0-11059 GCA_964502185.1 uncultured Burkholderiales bacterium | reverse complement strand
CGCCGGGAAGTACAGCACCGAGCTGGCGAAGATGATCGGGATGACGCCGGACTGGTTCACCTTGAGCGGGATGTAGGTGCTCTGGCCCCCGTACATGCGCCGGCCGACCACCCGCTTGGCGAACTGGACGGGGATCCGCCGCTGGCCCTGCTCCACGAAGACGATTCCGACGATCATGCCGATCCCCATGGCGACCACCACGAGACCCTTGAGCAGGTCCTGGGAGAAGATCTGGGATCCCTGGGCGGGGAGGCGGGACACCACCGAGGCGAAGATCATGATCGACATGCCGTTGCCGATGCCCCGTTGCGTGACGAGCTCGCCCAGCCACATGACCATCGCCGTACCGGCCGTCAGGGTCAGCACGATGAGCATGACCCGGGAGGCGTTGAAGTCGGGGATCAGGTCGATGTTCTGCAGCGCGGCCGTGCCGAGGAAGTTGCCGCCGCCCTGGTGGAAGGCGAACACGATGCCCGTCGACTGCATGAGAGCCAGCGCCACCGTCAGGTAACGGGTCCACTGCGTGATCTTCTTCTGCCCGACCTGGCCCTGCTGTTGCCATTCCTCGAGCTTGGGAATCACGACGGCGAGCAACTGCATGATGATCGACGACGTGATGTACGGCATGATGCCGAGGGCGAACACGGCCACATTGGTGAGCGCGCCGCCCGAGAACAGGTCGAGGAACGCAACCGCTCCACCCAGCTTGGCCTGGTCCTGCAGCTGCTGAATGGCGTCGAAGTCGACGTAGGGCAGGGGGATGTGGGACCCGAGGCGGTAGATGCCCACGATCAACAGGGTGAAGAGGATCTTGTTCCGAAGGTCGGCCACCCGGAACATGTTCCGCAGGCGAGACAACATCGCGGACGAACCTCCTCAGGCCAACGGCGGCGGAATGGTCAGTTTAACGGTTCGTGAGCGCGTTACCCCGAGCAGGGGGCCGCCGCAGACCCCAGGGGGGAACCAGTTTCTCGACCGTTCCACCGGCCGCTTGAATCGCCTCGGCCGCCGTCTTCGAACAGGCGTGGACCTTCACGGTCAGAGGTCGGGAAACCTCGCCGCGCCCGAGCAGCTTGACCAAACCGTGCTTGTGCACCAGGCCACGGGCCCGCAACGTCTCGGGCGTGACCTCGGACCCTGCCGCGAAATCCTCGAGCCCGTCGAGGTTGATGACGGTGTACTCGATCCGGAACGGGTTCTTGAAGCCCTTGGCCTTCGGGGTGCGCCGGCTCAGCGGCGTCTGCCCACCCTCGAACCCGGGCTTGATGGTGCCGCGCGTCCCCTGGCCCTTCGTACCGGTACCGGCCGTCTTACCCCGGCGACCACCGATACCGCGGGCCACCCGCTTCTTGGACGGGTTCGAGCCGGGAGCCGGCTTCAGGTCGTGCACCTTCACTTAGGACGCCTCCTCAACCCGTACGAGGTGGGGCACGCGGGCCAACATCCCCCGGATCTCCGGGCGATCGGGCAGCGTGACCGAATGGTTGATACGGCGCAGACCGAGCGCCCGGATGGTGCCGCGGTGCTTGGGCTTCGCGCCGATGGTGGACCGGACGAGCGTGACCCGGACGACTGCCTCTGCTGGCATGACTTCTTCTGGCATGACTTCTTCTGGCATCACTTCACCTCGACGATGTCGCGCTGGGCCCGGTTGCGCTCGTTGTAGGCCCGCAGCATCCCGGCGGGGGTGACCTCGGCCGCCGACTTGCCCCGCAGCTTGGCCACTTCCTCGGGGCGCTTGAGCGAGGACAGGCCGTTGATCACCGAACGGGCGACGTTGATCGGGTTCGACGACCCGAGCGACTTGGCCAGCACGTCATGGACGCCCGCGCACTCCAGGATGGCCCGACCGGCACCGCCGGCGATGACCCCGGTACCGGGAGCAGCGGGCTTGAGCAGCACCCGGCCCGCGCCGTGCTCTCCGATGATCTGATGGGTGATGGTGCTGCCCGCCAGGGGCACGGGGATGAAGTTCTTCTTGGCTTCCTCGATGCCCTTCTGGATGGCGGCGGGGACTTCCTTGGCCTTCCCGAGGCCGAGACCCACGTTGCCCGCCCCGTCGCCGACCACCACCAGGGCGGAGAAGGAGAAGCGCCGGCCGCCCTTGACGACCTTGGCCACCCGGCGAATCTCGATGACCCGTTCCTCGTAGGCGGAATCGACCGCGTCGCGTCGTTGCTGTGCCATCAGTTCTCTAGACCTCGAGTCCGGCCGCGCGGGCGCCGTCACACAGCGCAGCGACACGGCCGTGGTAGCGGAAGCCGCCCCGGTCGAACACGACTTTGGAGATGCCGGCCGCTTTGGCCCGCTCCCCGACCAGCTGGCCGACGGCCTTGGCGGCGGCGACATCGGCGGTCGAACCCGAGCGCAGGGCCGCTTCCGCCGTGGAGGCGGCGGCGTGGGTGTGGCCGGTGGTGTCGTCGATCACCTGGGCATAGATGTGCTTATTGGAGCGGAAGACGGCCAGGCGCGGACGCTCTGGCGTCCCCACGACCCGCTTGCGCACCCGGTAATGCCGCCGGGCTCGGGCCTCGTGCCGACCAAGGGTCATCGGTCTCTCGCTCCTACTTCTTTCCGGCCTTACCGGCCTTGCGCAGCACGCGCTCGCCGGCGTAGCGGACGCCCTTGCCCTTGTAGGGCTCGGGCTTGCGGATCTTGCGGATGTTGGCCGCCACCTGGCCGACGAGTTCCTTGTTGGCGCCCCGCACCGCGATGCGGGTCGGACTCGGCACCTCGAAGGTGATGCCCTCGGGCGCGTCGACGTGCACCGGGTGGGAGAAGCCGAGGGCGAGTTCGATCCGGGTCGGGCCCTGAGCTGTGGCCCGGTAACCGACGCCGACGATCTCGAGCTCGCGAACGAAGCCCTCGGAGACGCCGACCACCATGTTGGACACGAGCGTCCGGGTGAGGCCGTGGAGAGCCCGGTGCTGGCGCTCGTCCGTCGGGCGGGTGACGACCAGCGTGTCGCCCTCCTGGGCCACGGTGATGTCGGGAACCAGGGTGCGCTCCAGCGTGCCCTTGGGCCCACTGACCGACACCCGCGGCAGATCGAGGGTGACGTTGACGCCGGAAGGAATCGGGATGGGCTTACGGCCGACACGGGACACAGTGACCTACCAGACGTGGCAGAGGACCTCGCCGCCGACGCGGCGCTGGCGCGCCTCGCGGTCGGTGAGGAGCCCCTGGTTGGTCGAAAGGATGGCGACGCCCATACCGCCGAGCACGCGAGCGACGCTGTCGGCCTTGGAGTAGACCCGCAGGCCCGGCTTGCTGACCCGCTTGATCCCGGTGATGGTGCGCTGGCGTTCGGGCGTGTACTTCATCTGCACCACGAGCTTGCGCCCGGGGTTCCCGACATCGCCCTCTAGCCGGTGGCCGGTGATGTAGCCCTCCCGCTCCAGGATGGTGGCCAGCGCCTCCTTCAGCTTCGACGAGGGCATCACGACGTCGTCGTGCATGGCCACGTTGGCGTTCCGGATGCGGGTGAGCATGTCGGCAATGGGATCGGTCATCGTCATGGTGATATCTACCAGGAGGCTTTCTTCACACCGGGCACCTCGCCTGCGTGGGACATCTGGCGTAGGCAGATCCGGCACAGGCCGAAGACGCGGTAGACGGCCCGGGACCGGCCGCAACGAGTGCAGCGGGTGTAGGCCCGGACCCTGAACTTGGGCTTGCGCTGCTGCTTCTGGATAAGACAGGTCTTGGCCATTTGGCTACCTCCCCGCCCCGTCACGCCGGAAGGGGAATCCAAAGGCGTCGAGCAGCGCCTTTCCCTCGGCGTTGGTGCGGGCCGTGGTCACGATGGTGATGTCCATTCCCCGCACGGTGTCGACCTTGTCGTAGTCGATCTCGGGGAAGATCAGTTGCTCGTTGACACCGAAGCTGTAGTTGCCGTGCCCGTCGAAGCCGTCCGGGTCGAGGCCCCGGAAGTCACGGATCCGGGGGATGGTCAGCGTGATGAGCCGATCGAAGAACTCCCACATCCGGGCTCCCCGCAAGGTCACCTTGGCCCCGACCGCGTTGCCTTCCCGCAGCTTGAAACCGGCGATCGACTTCTTGGCCTTGGTGATGAGCGGCTTCTGGCCGGTGATGATGCGCAGGTCGTTCACGGCGCCCTCGAGCAGGGAGGCCTGCTGGGTCGCCTTCCCGACACCGCAATTGAGCACGATCTTGGCGAGCCGGGGAACCTCCATGGGGTTCCCGAGCCCGAGACCGTCCTTCAGCTGGTCCTTGATCTCGCTCTCGTACTTGAGCGCGAGGCGGGGCTTGGCCGGCGCTTCGGCGACGTCAGCAGCCATTACACATCGCAGCCATCACAGATCACCCTTGCACTTCCGACAGACACGCTGCTTCTTCCCCGACTCGTCGAACCGGTACCCGACCCGGGTCGCCCCACAGGAGCCGCAGATCAAAGCGACGTTGGAGACGTGGACGGGCATGTCCTTGTCGATGATCCCGGCCTGCATGGTGGCGCGGGTGGGCTTCTGGTGCTTCTTGGCGATGTTCACGCCCTCGACGATCACCTTGTTCTTCTCCCGCAGGACGCGCATGATCACGCCGTCCTTGCCGAGATCCTTCCCGGCGATCACTTTGACCCTGTCACCCTTGCGAAGCTTCATGAGTTCCCCTAAAGCACTTCCGGAGCGAGCGAGATGATCCGCATGAACTTGCGGTCCCGCAGCTCCCGTCCCACGGGGCCGAAGATGCGTGTGCCCCGGGGCTGCATCTGGTCGTTGACCAGCACGGCCGCGTTCTCGTCAAAACGAATGTAGCTGCCGTCCGGCCGCCGCTTCTCTTTCGCGGTGCGCACGACGACGCATTTCACGACGTCGCCCTTCTTGACCGCCGCCCCAGGAATGGCGTCCTTGACCGTGGCGACGAACACGTCGCCGATGCTGGCGTAGCGGCGGCGCGTGCCGCCCAGCACCTTGATGCAGAGGACTTCCTTGGCTCCTGAGTTGTCGGCCACCTTGAGCCGGCTCTCCTGCTGGATCATCGCTGTTCCACAGTCATCGTGTCACCGAGCCCGTTCGAGCACTTCGACCACGCGCCAGCGCTTGAGGCGCGACAAGGGCCGGGTCTCCTGGACGCGCACCCGGTCGCCCTCGCGCAGGTCGTTGACCTCGTCGTGGGCGTAGAGGCGCTTGGTGCGCTGCAGCGTCTTCTGGTAGCGGGCGTGGCGGACCCGTTCGACCACCGAGACCACGACCGTCTTGTCCATCTTGGCGGACACGACGGTGCCGTCCCGGGTCTTGCGGCGGTTCACCCGGCCCGTTGCCGGCTTTTCGGCGGCTGGCTTTTCGGCGGCTGGCTTCTCGGCGGCCGGCTCTTCGGCGGCCGGCTCTTCGGTGGCTTGGGTGGGGTCAGATGGGGTATCGGTCATACAGAAGTCATCCCTGTCCGGCGGCCGCCTCGGCGGCGGCAATTTCCTTCTCCCGCAGGAGAGTCTTGATGCGGGCGATGTCCCGGCGCAGATCGCCAAGCCGGGCCGAGTTGTCCAGTTGCCCCGTCACCAGGGCGAACCGGAGATTGAACAGCTCCTGCTTCGCCTCGGTGAGACGGGTCTCGAGCTCGACCTCGTCCAGATCTCGCAACTCGCTGGCGGTGGCCATTACGCCTCCTCCTCACGGAGCACGAAGCGGCACTTGATGGGCAGCTTGTGGCCGGCCAGGCGCATGGCCTCACGGGCTGTGGGCTCGGGCACACCGGAGAGCTCGAACATCACACGCCCGGGGCGGACGACGGCCACCCACCGTTCCGGGTTGCCCTTGCCGGAACCCATACGGGTCTCGGCCGGCTTCTCGGTGATCGGCTTGTCGGGGAAGATGTTGATCCAGACCTTCCCGCCACGCTTGATGTAGCGGGTCATGGCGATACGGGCGGCCTCGATCTGCCGGTTGGTGATCCAGCCGGGCTCCAGCGCCTGGAGCCCGTAGTCGCCGAAGTTGACCTTGCTGGCCCCCTTCGAGACGCCGTCCATGCGCCCTCGCTGCACCTTCCGGTGCCGGACCTTCTTGGGCATCAACATGACAGCCGCGTCCTAATCCTCGTCGCCCCGGAAATGGGGTGCCTCGTGGTGCTGACGGGTACGGCGTTCGATCTCTTCCTCTTCGGCCAGCAGGCGCTCGAGTTCGGGATCGGCCTCCCGCAGCACGGGCTTGTCGGGATCGGGCGACTCGTCGGAGGCGGCCACCTGCTCCACGGGAACGGGTTCGGCCTCCGGCCGGCGACGGCCACCACCGGCGCTGATGACCCGGCGGGGACGAGCCAGGCCGGCCGTCTCGCCAACGGCCATGGCGGCTTCCTTGGCAATCTTGTCTTCGCTTCCGGCCCGGTAGGGCAGGATATCGCCCTTGTAGATCCAGACCTTGACGCCGATCCGACCGAACGTGGTCCGGGCCTCGGCGAAGCCGTAGTCGATGTCCGCCCGCAGCGTGTGGAGGGGGACACGACCTTCCCGGTACCACTCCCGGCGGGCCATTTCCGCGCCGCCCAGGCGACCGGCGCACTGCACCCGGATGCCTTGGGCGCCGGCCTTCATGGCCGTCTGCACGGCCCGCTTCATGGCCCGGCGGAACGAGACCCGCCCGGTCAGCTGGTCGCCGACGCCCTGAGCGATCAGGTTGGCGTCAAGCTCGGGCTGCTTGATCTCCTGGATGTTCAGCTGGATCTTGGGGTTGCCCGTGATCTTGAACAGACCCTGACGGAGGCGGTCGGCCTCCACGCCCCGCCGGCCGATGACAATGCCGGGGCGGGCGGTGTGCACGTCGATGCGCAGCCGGTCCCGGGTGCGCTCGATCTCCACGCGGCTGACGGCGGCCCGCCGGAGCTGGGCGTCCAGGTACTTGCGGATCTGGACGTCATCGGCCAGGTAATCGGTGTACTCGCGATCGGCGAACCAGCGCGACTTCCAATCCGTGACGATGCCCAGGCGGAACCCGTAGGGGTTCACCTTGTGGCCCATTACTTCTGCTCTCCTTCTTCGCCCGCGTCGGCCGCTTGGGTTCCTTCTGCCGTGGCCGTCTCGGATTCCCGCCCTAGGTTGGCGTACCGGGCTGCCTTGTCTTCTTCGGTCTCCGCGGCCGCGCCTGGGCCCGCTTCTTCAGACGCCGAGGGCGGCGGCGCTTCCTCGGCCACTTCGGGGGGAGGCGCGGTCACTTCGGGGGGAGGCGCGGGCACTTCGGAGGGAGGCGCAGGGGCCGTCTCGTCGGCGGCCGGCGTCTGGCCCTTGGCCTGAGTAGCCGCCGGCTTCTCGGTCGGCTTCTCCTCGGTTCGGCGGCGACGGCCGGGGAGAACCCCACGGCGCCGCTGCCCGCCTCCGGCGGCGGCTTCCTTGCGCCGCCGGATCTGGAGCTGCTCGTCCGACAGCCGCGCCACCACGATGGTGATGTGGCTCGTCCGCTTGCGGATCCGGGTGGCCCGGCCCCGCGCCCGGGGGCGCCAGCGTTTGATGGTCGGGCCCTCGTCGGCGTAGGCGACCGAGACGGACAGCTCGTCGGCCGGCAGGTTCATCGTGTGCTCGGCGTTGGCGACCGCCGAGTTGAGGACCTTGAGCACGTCGCGGGCCGCGCCCCGGTCGCAGAACGTCAGGACGTGGCGCGCCTCTTCGATGTCGAGGCCACGGATGAGCGCGAGGACCTCGCGGACCTTGTAGGCGGAGGTCCGCAGGTAGCGCAGGGTGGCCTTGGTTTCAGGCATTGGTCACCGCCGACCTGACCGCTCCTGGCCGGCGTGGTACCGGAAGGTGCGGGTGGGGGCGAACTCGCCGAGCTTGTGCCCGACCATCGCCTCGGTGATGTACACGGGCACGTGCTTGCGACCATCGTGGACCGCGATCGTGTGACCGACCATCTCCGGGATGATCGTGGAACGACGCGACCACGTCTTGACCACCCGCTTGTCGCCCTCGGCGTTGAGCCGGTCGACCTTGACCCGCAGGTGGTCATCGATGAACGGTCCCTTTTTCAAACTTCTGGGCATTGCCTACCTCCGGGCCCCGCGGACCCGACGCCGCCTGATGATGAGCTTGTCCGAGTCCTTGTGGCGGGCCCGGGTCCGGCCCTCCTTCTTGCCCCACGGCGAGACGGGGTGCCGACCACCAGAGGTCTTGCCCTCGCCACCGCCCAGCGGGTGGTCGACCGGGTTCATGGCCACGCCCCGGACGTGGGGACGCTTGCCCTTCCAACGGTTGCGGCCGGCCTTACCCAGCGAGATCAGCTCGGCCTCGGCGTTGCCGACCTGGCCGACGGTGCCGCGGCAGTCGATGGCGACCCGCCGCATCTCGGTGGACGGCAGCCGCAGAGTGGCGAAGTCGCCCTCCTTGGCCACCAGCTGCACGCTCATGCCCGCGCCCCGGGCGATCTTCCCGCCGGCGCCGGGCTTGAGCTCCACGTTGTGGATCACCGTACCGACCGGGATGTAGCGCAGGGGCAGGGCGTTGCCGGGACGGATCTCGGCGCCCTGACCGGACTGGAGCACGTCGCCGACCGCGAGGCGGGCCGGGGCGAGGATGTACCGCTTCTCGCCGTCGACGTAGTGCAGGAGCGCGATCCGGGCGTTCCGGTTGGGGTCGTACTCAATGGTGGCGACCTTGGCCGGAATACCGTCCTTCTCGCGCCGGAAGTCGATCACGCGGTACTTCTGCTTGTGACCGCCTCCCCGGTGGCGCGCCGTGCGGCGCCCGTGGACGTTGCGCCCGCCAGTGGACGACTTGGCCTTGGTGAGCGATTTCTCCGGGCGGTCGGTGGTGATCTCCGAGAAGTCGGAGACCGACTGGAACCGGCGTCCGGGACTGGTGGGCTTGCGCTTGCGAAGGGGCATGGGTCAGCTCCCGAAGATGTCGATGCGGTCGTCGGGAGCCAGCGCCACGATTGCCCGCTTGGTGTCGGGCCTCTTCCCCAGCGTGTTCGTCCGCCGGTTCCGCTTGCGCTTCCCCTTGCGGTTGAGCGTCGAGATGTTCGTCACCTTGACGTTGAAGATGGTCTCGACGGCCTGCTTGATCTCGATCTTGTTGGCGTCCGGATGAACCACGAAGGTGTACACGTTCGAGTCCAACAGCGCGTAGGACTTCTCCGAGACCACCGGTCGCAGAATGACGTCGCGGGGATCCTTCACTCCTGCTCACCCCTCTTGCCCCGGGCGGCGAACGCCTCCAGGGTCTCCGAGGTGAAGATCACCCGGTCGGCCACCAGCACGTCGTAGGCGTTGAGCTCGCCGACGCTGACGACACCGACGCGCTCGCCCAAGTTCCGGAACGACTTCCAGCCGACCTCGTCCTCGCGGGGCAGGACAACTAGCACCCGTTCGCGACCGGCCACTCCCAAGGCATCGAGTGCTTTGCGGGCGTCCTTGGTCTTCGGAGCGGAGAACCCCCAGTTGTCCACCACCACCACGTTGCCGTCGGCGGCGCGGTCGGAGAGGGCCGAACGCAGGGCGAGGGCGACCATCTTCTTCGGGGTCTTCTGCCGGTAGTCCCGCGGGTGGGGACCATGGGCCACGCCGCCGCCCCGCCAGTGCGGAGCCCGGGACGAGCCCTGCCGGGCGCGGCCGGTGCCCTTCTGGCGCCACGGCTTGGCGCCACCACCGGAGACCTCGGCCCGGGTCTTGGTGTTGTGGGTGCCGGAGCGCCGCGCCGCCAGCTGCGCGGTCACCACCTGGTGCATCACCGGCACGTTCGGTTGGATCCCGAAGATCGCCGCCGGCAACTCCACGCGGCCGACCGATGCGCCGGCGGCCGACCGAACGTCGACCCTGACGGCAGCCATGCCGGCGGGCGCGGTCGGTTCGGGAGCTGCCTCTGTAGCTTCCTCTGCGTCGCTCATTTCTTCACTCCGCCCTTCACGGCGTTGCGGACGAAGACAAGCCCGCCGGCCGCACCGGGCACCGCGCCCTTGATGAGGATCAGGCCCCGCTCGGCGTCACCCTCGACCACCTCGAGGTTGAGGGTCGTGACCCGCACGTCGCCGGTCTGGCCGGCCATCTTCATCCCCTTGAACACCCGCCCCGGCGTGGCGCAGGCGCCGATCGAGCCGGGGGCCCGGTGCTTCTTGTGGGTACCGTGGGAGGCGCCCAGGCCTTTGAAGTTGTGCCGCTTCATCGGGCCGGTGAAGCCCTTGCCCTTGGAGATCCCGGTGACGTCCACCTTGTCTCCGGCGGTGAACGTGTCGGCCTGGATCAACTGGCCGATGGAGAAGGCCGACGTGTCGTCGACCCGCAGCTCGGCCAGATGCCGGGCCGGGGTCGCGTCGTGCTTCTTGAAGTGGCCCGTCTCCGGCTTGTTCAGCCGGCGCGGCTTCACGTCGCCGAAGGCGAGCTGGACGGCCGAGTAGCCGTCCCGCTCCGGTGTCTTCACCTGTACGACGCGGCAGGGCCCGGCCTGGATGACCGTGACCGGGATGGCCCGGTTCTGGTCGTCCCAGATCTGGGTCATGCCGACCTTCTGTCCGAGGATGCCCTTCCGGTTCATGACTTCAGGCCTGCTGGATCTTGATTTCAATGTCGACACCCGCCGGCAGGTCCAGCCGCTGGAGGGAGTCAACCGTCTTCGGAGTCGGCTCGAGAATGTCCAGCAGCCGCTTGTGCACCCGCATCTCGAAGTGCTCGCGAGAGTCCTTGTCGACATGCGGCGACCGGATGACGCAGTAGCGATGGATCTCGGTCGGTAGGGGCACGGGCCCCCGGACACGCGCCTGCGTGCGGACGACCGTCTCGACGATCTTCTTCGTCGACTGGTCGATGATCTCGTGATCGTAGGCCTTGAGCCGGATCCGGATCTTCTGTCCCTTGGCGTCCGCCATTTCTGCGCTACCGCTTCCTTAACTGTTGTTTCTTCGGTTGCTGTTCTGCTTTGTTGCGGACTACTTGTGGATCTTGACGACGCGGCCGGCCCCGACCGTGCGCCCGCCTTCACGGATGGCGAAGCGGAGGCCCTCTTCCATGGCGATGGGGTTGATGAGCTCAACCTCCATCTCGGTGTTGTCCCCGGGCATCACCATCTCGGTCCCGCCGGGGAGCGAGCAGGCGCCGGTGATGTCGGTCGTGCGGAAGTAGAACTGCG
>CAZCVW010000085.1:0-11070 GCA_964502185.1 uncultured Burkholderiales bacterium | reverse complement strand
CCCCCTGCGCCGCCTCGCCGGGGCGGCCGCCGAGGTCGGCGACGGGCATCTCGACGCGCGGGTCCCCCTCCCCGCCGGCCCGCCCGAGCTGCGCCTCGTGAGCCGGGTCTTCAACGACACCGCGGCCAAGCTGGAGCGGCTCGTGGAGGCGCAGCGGGCGTTCGTGGCCGACGCCTCGCACCAGCTCCGCACGCCACTCGCCGCCCTGCGGTTGCGCCTCGAGGTGGCGGAGGGCCAGGTGTCGGGAGAGGCGAAAGAGGACGTGCGGGCGGCGCTGGCCGAGGCGCACCGCCTCTCCCGCCTGGTGGAGGGTCTCCTGGCGCTGGCCGCGGCCGACCACCAACAGCCGGCCAGGGGCCGGGTCGACGTCGCCGCGGTGGTCGCCGACCGGCGGGAGAACTGGGCGCCGCTGGCCGAGGAGCACGGCGTGCGGCTGGTGGCCCAGCTCCGGCCGGCCGCCGTCCTCCTCGCCGCCGGCGTGCTCGAGCAGCTGCTCGACAACCTGATCGCCAACGCCCTCGAGGCCTCCCCGGCAGGATCGGTGACGACCCTTTCCGTCATCCCGGCCGCGGACTGGGTCGAGGTGCACGTGATCGACCAGGGCCCCGGGATGCCGGCGGAGCAGCGCGCCGAGGCGTTCGTCCGGCGCTGGCGGCCCCCCGGCCGCCGGCTGGGCGGTTCGGGCCTCGGGCTGGCGATCGTACGCCGCCTGGTGGAAGGCGACGGCGGGGAGATCACCCTCGACGACGCCGCCGGCGGCGGGCTTGACGTGCGCCTGCGCCTACCGGCAGCGGGCCCTCTCGGCGGATCTCGGTCCCGGCGCAGCGCCCTTCGACGCTCGTCCGGCGGCGCCGCCGCCTTCACCCGTCCCCTGCCGCTGCGGGACCCAGTGTGTTCAGAGCGTGAAGGACGGTCGTCGGTCGCTTCCATTAGGGACCTTCGCCTACTGTCGGGCGAGCGGCCGCACCGGCCACGATCGGTGGAGAAGCATGGCCCTGACACGAAAGGAACCCTCATGAACCGGATCGTTGTCGGCGTCGACGGATCGGACGAAGCCGTCACGGCGCTGGAGTGGGCCCTCGACGAGGGCCGGCTGCGGGGCGCGCAGGTGGAGGTGGTCCACGCCTTCTACCACCTCCCCGACCTCTCCGAAGCCGCGATCCTCGCCGCGGAACCGGACATGGTCCTCCGGGCCGACGAACTCCTGCGCAAGACCGTCGAACCGGCCGTGGCGACCCGGCCGGGTGTCCATGTGACCACCCGGGCCGTGCAGGGGCCTCCGGCCAAGAGCCTGCTCGACGCCGCCGCCGCCGCCGACCTCTTGGTCGTCGGCTCCCGGGGACGGGGAGGCTTCGCCGGGCTCCTGCTCGGATCCGTGAGCCAGCAGTGCATCCATCACGCCGCCTGCCCCGTCGTCGTCGTGCCGTCGGGCAGCCGCGGCTGACGCCGCCGCGGCTAGGGCAGGCAGGCGCGAGGCGCCGCCGCGCGTGTTCGAGGTCCACCCGGAACTCGGCTTCTACCAGCTGAACGGCGACGTCCCGCTCCGCCGCCCCAAGCACACCGTGGCCGGCCCGGAGGAGCGCCTCAACCACCGACCGAAGCAGATCGACGTCCCCGGCTCGACGCCTGCATAGCTGGCGACAGCGGCCCGGCGCGACGATGAGGAAGTGTTCGTCACTGTCCTGGCCAGGCTGCCCGGCTTGCAGCGGCTGCGCGCCTACCGGTGGCATGACCTCCGCTACGACGCACTGGGCGCCCTCGTCCTCACGTCGCTGCTCATCCCGGCGGGCATGGGCTACGCCGAGGTGGCGGGCCTGCCCCCCGAGACCGGCCTCTACGCCACCATCGTGGCGATGCTCGTCTACGCGCTGGCGGGGCCGTCCCAGCTGCTGATCATGGGCCCGGATTCGTCGCTGGCGCCCGTGATCGCGGCGGCCATCGCCCCACTGGCGCTCGGCGACCGCGGCCGGGCCGTGGCCCTGGCCGGTCTGCTGGCCCTGCTGACGGGCGCGGTCATCATGCTGGGCGGGCTCCTGCGCCTCGGTTTCGTGATGAGCCTGCTGTCCAAGCCCATCCGGGTCGGCTACCTGAACGGTGTCGCCCTCACCGTCCTGGTCGGCCAACTGCCCAAGCTCTTTGGCTTCTCGGTCGCCTCCGATGGTCTGCTCCGGAGTCTGTGGCGCTTCCTCGACGGGCTCGCTCACGGCGAGGCCGTCACCCCCGCCGCCTTCATCGGGATCGGGTCGCTGGTCACGGTCCTGGTGCTCCGGCGGACCGCGCCCCGGGTGCCTGGCCTGCTGCTGGCGGTCGTCGGGGCCACCCTCGTGGTATCGGCCGGCCATCTCGAGTCGGTGCCGGTGGTGGGACCCCTTCCCGCCGGCCTGCCCGCCCCGGCGCTCGGCGGGTTGCGCTGGAGCGACGTGGCGGCGCTCTTCGGTCCCGCCCTCGGCATCGCCCTCGTGGCCTTCGCCGACACCGGCGTTCTGTCCCGGGCACTCGCCATCCGGGACGGCACCCGGCCCCGGGACAACGGCGAGATGGCCGCCCTGGGGTTCGCCAACCTGGCCTGTGGAGCCCTCGGCGGGTTCCCCGTCTCGGGCAGCGCCTCCCGTACCCCCGTCGCCCTCGACAGCGGCGCCCGCACGCAGGTCACCGGCGTCGTGGCCGCCGCCCTCGTGGCCCTCCTGGTGTCCGCCCTGCCCGACGCCACCGCCCACCTTCCGTCCTCCGCCCTGGCCGCGGTCGTCATCACCGCCGTCGTCTCCCTGGCCGACATCGGAGGCGCGGTCCGGCTACTGCGGGTGCGGCGCAGCGAGTTCGTCCTGGCCGTGGTCGCCTTCGGCGGAGTGGTCACGCTGGGCGTGCTGCGGGGCATCGGCATAGCCGTGGCCCTGTCGCTGGTGGCTTTCGTGCTCAACGCCTGGCGACCGCACACCGCCGAGCTGGGCCGCATCGAAGGCCGCAAGGGGTATCACGACCTGGCCCGCCACCCGGACGCTCGGCACATCCCGGGCCTCGTACTGGCCCGCTTCGACGCCCCACTGTTCTTCGCCAATGCCAGCACCTTTTCCGACTTCGTACGCGGCCTCGTCGAGGGGGCCACCGTCCCGGTCCGGTGGGTGGTGCTGGCCGCCGAGCCCATCACCGACATCGACACCTCGGCCGCCGACGAGCTGGTGGCCCTGGATGGGGAACTGGCGCAACGACGCGTGCGCCTGGTCTTCGCCGAGATGAAGGGCCCGGTGAAGGACCGTCTGGCCCGCTACGGCCTCGATGTCCGGTTCGGGCCCGACCGCTTCTATCCCACCATCGGGACGGCGGTGGCGGACTACGTGGCGGTCACGGGCACCCCGTGGGTGGACTGGACCGACCGCGCCCCGGGCTGAACCCTGCGGAACCGGGCGACGGTGCCTCCGTTTCGGGCCATACGACCCGGGCACAAACGCCGGACGCCTCTAAGGGGCGCGGCCGGGTAGGCGCAAGCTCCGAGCATGAAGCATCTTCTTGCCTCCCGGCCATGACCGACTGGGCCGACCTCGGCCTCCAGATCCTCACGGAAGCGGAATGCCGCCGTCTCCTGGCCGGCGTGGCGCTCGGCCGGGTGGTGACCGGCGGGGGCCTCGCCGCCCCCAACGTCGTCCCCGCCCCGCTAGCCGTCGTGGGAGAGGAGGTCGTGTTCTCCGCGGTCGATGGCGGGTCGCTCGACCGGGCCGCCCGGGATACCGTAGTGGTGGTCGAGGCCGACTTCGTCGATCCCGCCGCCGGCTGGAGCGTCTCCGTGACCGGAGTGGCCCGGGCGGTGACCGAAGCCGAGGAGTTGGCACAGTTACGGGGGCGGCCCGAACTGGTGTGGGCCGCCCGCGAACCGCCGGTCTTCCTGAAGGTCGCCACCGGGGCGGTGTCGGGCCGGCGGATCCTGCGCCAGGACCTGTACGTGGCGGGATCGGTGGCCCCGAAGTACTGCACCGTCTCCACCCGGGAGACTCCGGCCGGGCCGGTCCACCTCGCGCCGTTCGACGGTGCATCGGCCGAGGAGATCCCGTTCGGCGACTGCCTGCGGCTGCTGACCGGCGAAGAGGTCGGCCGGCTGGCCGTCGTCTTCCGCGGCCAGCCGTACGTGTTCCCGGTCAACTACGCCCTGGACGGGGATGCCGTCGTCTTCCGCACCGCGTCGGGAACCAAACTGGAGGCCATCACCCGGTCGCTCGTCGCCTTCGAGGTGGACCGGCTCACCTCCCTGCGGCCGTGGACCGTGACGGTCAAGGGGCTGGCGCAGGAGATCACCAGCGCCGACGGGCCCGGGCTCCGGGAACGGCTGGCCGCCCTCCACGTGCGGCCGTGGGCGCCGGGCGACCGGCTGCACTACGTCCGGATCCTGGCCGATTCGATCACCGGCCGCCGGCTCCTTTGACCGCGTCGGATCACGGCCGGAGATGCCCCATGACGACCTCCCTCGCTTCGATCAGCCCGTCTTTGCCGCCAGTCAGTTCGCGGTCCTGACGAGCAGGTCGGCACTCTTGGCCGTGTCGAGAAAAGCGGTGATCACTCTGTTCCTCGCTTGGCCGATGCTCCATAGGTTGGCGGCACGACGAGGACGGGTACCGGGCTCGTCCGAATGAGGCTCGCGGTGACGCTGCCCAGCACGGCGCGGGCGGCGCCCGTGCGGGCGTGGGTGGAGACCGCCAGCAGGCCGCCCATCTCCGACCCTAGGAACCGCCGGAGCCCGGCGGCGGGTGAGATCGGGTCGAAGATCACGACCGGGACGACTCCGGCGAGGCGCGACTCCCACGTGGCGACGAGCTTCTCGAGGTAGGCCGCAGGCTCGTGCGGCCCGAAGCGCCGTCGGGTGGGGCGATCGTCCAGGGCAGGGGGGACCGGCTCGCTCACCGTCGCGATCCAGAGAGGCACGCTCAGTCTCTCCGCCCAGGAGGCGGCCACGCCCAGCACCCGCTCGGACTCCCTTGTGCCGTCGACGCACGCCAGCACCGGACCATCCGTCACTCTCCTGCTCGGATCCAGCGATCCCCCGACCATGACGATCGGCGCGGCCGTCGCCGTGAGGAGGCGGGTAGCGACGGAGCCGAGGATCCCGGCGGGAAGCCGGCCCCGCCCGTGGGCGGTCATGCAGACCAACGTGTCCGGCTGCTCGGCAACGGCGGCCGCCAAGGCCGGAACGACCTGCGACGCCAGGCGGGTCTGGTAGCCGGCGCCGAGCAAGCCGGCGAGATCGGCCAGACGGGCTCCGAGCCCAGCCGCGTCGGCGAGATCCTGGGCGACGCTCACGAACTCGAGCGGGGCCGGCAGAGCGCCGCTCAGGGCAACCGCCGGTCCCAGCGCGGTCTCTGACCGTACCGAGCCGTCGAGGGGGACCAGCAGTCGTTTGACTGTCAGGCGCCCGGTCTGATGGTTCACCGTGAGCAGGGACATCGGTCTCCTTGAAGCTCGAAGGGCACTGGTCGAGCGTGCGCCTCGGGCAGGCCGGCCAGCTAGGGGCATATGGCCCTTCCAAGAGGCCGTTCGGGCACCGCCGCAGGAAAGCCGGACACGACAGGGCGGTGAGCGCCAACCTCGACCTCGGAAGGCGACGTGGTCGGGACTTCGGTCCTTCGGCCAGGTGACGTTGGACCCTGCTCCGGAGGCCGGTTCCTGGCCGATGCTGTGCTCACAAGGTCATTGGGCTGCGCTCCAGCGGGACCAGCCCCGACACCGACTGAAGGAGCCACCTCATGAAGCGCAGAACCCTCGACATCATGTTCAGCATCGGCGGTCTCGCCCTCGCTGGCCTCTTGCTGGTGATGGGCCTCGTCCTGAACAGCAACGCCAAGTTCGCCAAGGACTACGTGCGGGATCAGCTGACCGCCCAACAGATCAGCTTCAAGCCTCTCGCCGCCCTCACCGACGAGGAGAAGCAGTCGACCTGTGTTGTCGCCAACGCCGGCAAGCTGATCACCACCGGCAAGCAGGCCGAGTGCTACGCCAACGACTTCATCGGCCTCCACGTGGCCTCCACCGCCGACGGCAAGACCTACGCCCAGCTGGGCACGACCCAGACCGACCTCCGGACCCAGGTCGCCGAAGCCGCCAAGAACAGCGACCTCAACCTCCCCGTCCTCCAGAAGCAGCTGACCGACCTCACCGCCCAACGCGAAACCCTCTTCAAAGGTGAGACCCTGCGAGGCCTGCTGCTCACCTCCTACGGCTTCAGCGTCTTTGGTGTGAAGGGCGGCGAGGCCGCCACCGTGGCCATCCTCGGCTTCGCCCTGCTCGCCCTGCTCTCCGTCGCCGGCCTGGTCCACGCCTTCGTCACCCCCAAGACCAAGGCGTTCGCCGCGACGAAAACCGCCCCGGCCAAGACCGGCCCGGCGCCTTCCCCGGCCTAGTCCTTCGACCGCTACCCCCTTGGGATCGAGGCCCCCGCACCCGCGGGGGCCTCGATCCGTTTCAGGCTTCAGGTGTGGCCAGCGGGTGCTACGAGCCGCGCCCCTCCTGCCTGCGCCGTTCGGCCAGACGGGCGGCGTAGGCAGCGGCCTCGGTGCGGCGACTCATCCCCAGCTTGGCCAGGAGGTTGGACACGTAGTTCTTCACGGTCTTCTCGGCCAGGAAGATCGAATCGGCGATCTGCCGGTTGGTATGGCCTTCGGCGATCAACTCGAGGATGCGCCGCTCCTGATCGGTGAGGCCGGCCAGCTCGTCCAGCTCCGCAGGCTTGGCCCGGAGCCGCTCCAACACCTTCCCGGTGAGGGCAGGGTCGAGAAGCGACTCACCCCGGCCGACGCAGCGGACGGCCTCCACGAGGTCGTTGCCCCGCACCTGCTTGAGGACGTAACCGGACGCCCCCGCCATGATGGCGGCGAAGAGCGCCTCATCGTCGGCGAACGATGTCAGCATCAGGCAGCGGATCTCGGGGTGCCGGGAGCGGATCTCCCGGCACACTTGGACGCCGTCGCCGCCCTCACCGAGGCGCACGTCGAGGACGGCGACGTCGGGGCGGGTGGCCGGGATCCGGGCCAGGGCCTCGTCGGCGGTGGCCGCCTCGCCGGTTACCTCCAGGTCGTCCTCCGCCTCGAGGAGATCCCGCAGGCCGCGCCGGACGACTTCATGGTCATCGAGGAGGAACACGCGTGTGGTCACGGCGCCCATTCTGACGCCTGGGAAACCGGATGGCGAAGTACCGGGTTTTCGAACCGTGTTATCGGAGCCGGCGGAGGTCACGGTCGGATTGGGTGGCGACGGGGGCGAGCCGGATCCGCCAGTCGACGGCGGCGATCCCATCGGGGCTGGCGATCACCGGGTTGAGGTCGAGCTCCGCCACCTCGGGCAACTGCTCGCCGAGGAGGCTGAGGCGGAGCAACAGGTCGGCCAGGGCGGCGACGTCGGCCGGCGGCGCCCCCCGGTAGCCGGAGAGCAACGCTGACGAGCGGAGCGAGCCGACGAGGTCGGCGGCGTCGCGATCCGTGAGGGGTGCCACTCCGATGGTGCGGTCCCCGATGAGCTCGGCGGCCACACCACCGAGCCCGAACACGACCAGCGGCCCGAAGGCCGGGTCGCGGACGAGACCGGCGATGGTCTCCACCCCGGAACCGGCCATCGCCTGCACCACCGCGCCGCGCATGGAGGTGCCGAGGCGGGCCGCCATGTCCCGGTAGGCGGTCGCCACCGCCCCTGGCGTGGTAAGGCGCAGGCGGACTCCGCCCACGTCGGTCTTGTGGAGGACACCGGCCGCCTTGAGGGCCACCGGCCGGCCGATCTGCGCCGCGGCCGCTTCCGCCTCGGCGGCGGAGGTGGCGGGCACCACCGGCACCACGGGGATCCCGAAGGTGGCCAGCAGCTCACCGGCCACGGGGAGCTCGAGCCAGCCCCCCTCGGGCTGGGCCGCCAGGGCGGCGTCCACGATCCGGCGAGCGGCCGGCAGGTCAACGCCCCCGGGCCGGACGAACTCGCCGGCGGGCCGCCGGCGCCACTCACCGTAGGCCGCGGCCCGGGCCAGAGCCTGAGCGGGGCTCTCGGGGAAGGGGAAGGAAGGGACCGCACGGTGGGGCTCACCCTTCTCGCCGGCGCCGCTCCGCAGAGCGTCGGGGATCCCGTCGGTGCCGACGAGGTTGGCGACCACCGGCTTGGCCCAGGGTTCGGCGGCCACCGTGGCGATCGTCCGGGCCACGTCGTCGAGGCGGGTGACGAGGGTCGGCGTGTAGATGGCGATGACCGCGTCGACATCCGGGTCGGCGAGGACGATCCGCAGGGCGGCCTCGTAGGTCGCAGCGCTGGCCGCGGCCATCATGTCGACCGGGTTGCGGACGCCGGCGGCGGGAGGGAGGCAGGTCCGCAGGGCCGCCTGGGTCGGCTCGGACAGCTCGGAAACGAGAAGACCGGCCGCCTCGCAGGCGTCGGCGGCGAGGACCCCGGGCCCGCCGGAGTTGCTCACGATGGCCACCCGCCGGCCGGGCGGGACGGGCTGGTGAGCGAGGAGCGCGGCCGTGTCGAACAGCTGCTCGGTGGTGTCGACCCGGATGACGCCCGTCTGGCGGAAGATCGCGTCGACAGCCAAGTCGGGGCTCGCCAGCGCGGCGGTGTGGGAGGCGGCGCCGCGGCTGCCGGCGGCCGACCGCCCGCTCTTGAGCGCCACGATCGGCTTGCGCCGCGACACCCGCCGAGCGATCCGGCCGAACTTGCCGGGGTTACCGATCGACTCCAGATAGAGGAGGACGACGTCGGTGTCGGGATCGTCCTCCCAGTACTGGAGCAGGTCGTTGCCGCTGACGTCGGCCTTGTTGCCCACCGACACGAAGCTGGAGATCCCCACGCCGAGCCGGGACAAGCGCTCGAGGGCGGCGATCCCGAGGGCGCCCGACTGGGCACAGAAGGCCACCCGTCCCGGCATCGGGGCGGCGGGCGCGAAGGTGGCGTTCATCGACACACCGGGCGCGGTGTTGACCACGCCCATGCAGTTGGGGCCGACGAGGCGCATCCCGTGGCGGCGAGCCAACCGGACCAGGTCGCGTTCCGCCCCGGCGCCGTCGGCACCGGCCTCGGCGAACCCGGCCGTGATCATGACCAGACCGCCAACGTGCTTCTCGGCGCACTGGTGGACGACTTCGGGCACCACCCCGGCCGGCACGCAGATGACCGCCACGTCCACGTCGTCGGGAACATCGAGAACGGATGGGTAGGCCCGCACCGAAGCCACCTGGGTGGCCTTGGGATGGACGGGGTAGACGGGGCCGGCGAAGTCGTTGGCCAGCAGGTTGCGGAACAGTTCGTGGCCGACGCCGCCCCGCTGCGTGCCGGCGCCGATCACGGCGATGGAACGCGGCGCCAGGAGCCGGCCGACGGAGCGGGCCTCACCCCGGTGCTCCCGCCGGGCCACGGCCTCGGCCAGCCGGTCGGTGGCGGCCACGGAGAAGCGGACTCGGACCTCACCGCCGACCGTATTCGTGGTGGTCTCGAATCCGGCGTCGGAGAACACGGAGCGCATGGCCCGGTTGCTCCAGAGGGTGGTGGCGAAGAACTCGGTGATGCCAGCCGCCCGGGCGGCCGCGGCCAACCATTCGAGGAGGATCGTGCCGATCCCCCGGCCCTGGTGGGCCTCGTCGACGAGAAAGGCCACCTCGGCGTCGGTGGTGCCCGCCCGGCCTTCGTAGCGGGCGACGGCGACGAGGTCGTCGCCGAGGACGGCGACCAGGGCGAGCCGCCACCGGTAGTCGACGGTGGTGAGGCGGACGATCTCCTCGTCCGTAAGATGTGGATGCGCGGAGAAGTACCGTAGGTACACGCTCTCCTCCGACAGGCGCTCGTGGAAACGGGCCAGCGCGGGCCCGTCCTCGGGCCGGACGGGACGGATGAGCACCGTCCCACCGTCAGCCAGGACGACGTCGGCGTCGAGGTGCTGGGGGTAGCCGGGTGGGAGGGAGGTCGAGGTCACTGGCCGTCCCGGTGCTCGTAGGTCAGGACGATCTTCGTGGTCATGATCTCGCGAACCTTCATCGATGACCTCTCTGCTCTCGGTCGGCAACCGGCTGAGCCGGCTCCGTCCGGATCGTGGACGACGGGCGGGCGGTCTAACCAGGGTCAAACGGGCCGGAGGGCGGGACCTTCGGCCCTGACGCCCACCGCCTGCAAGCTTAGGCACCTCATCGGCGCATCATCTGATAATTTTGTCATATGCCAAAGCGCGAGGCCGCTCCCGGCACCTCCCCTGAGGCCGGTGGCGCCAGCCAGCCGATCTCGGAGATCAAGGCCGAGCTGTTCAAGGCGCTCGCTCATCCCGCCCGCATCCGGATCCTGGAGGTGCTCTCCGAGCGGGAGCGCTCCGTCGGTGAGATGCAGCCGTTGGTCGGGATCGAGATGTCGCACCTGTCCCAGCAGCTGGCGGTGCTCCGCCGGGCCCGGCTCGTCACCTCCCGCAAGGAGGGCTCCTCGGTGATCTACGCCGTCAAGGACCCGTTGGTGGGAGAGCTGCTGCGGGTGGCCAAGCGCCTGCTCATCAACTCGCTGTCCGAGACCTCCGACCTGCTGGCCGACCTACGGAGGGCGGTGTAGCCCGATGAACCTCTGGCGCAAGATCGTGGCCACCGGGCGGGTGACCGAACCGGCCGCCGACAGCGAACCGACCGGCGAGCCGGCTCCGGAGGCAGCTGCCGGGCTGCGGGGCTCGCTGCAGATCCGCCACGTCGACGCCGGCTCGTGCAACGGCTGCGAGATCGAGGTGGCATCCGTCTTCGGCCCGGTCTACGACGCCGAACGCTTCGGCGTCCGCCTGGTGGCCTCACCCCGGCACGCCGACGCCCTGCTCGTCACCGGGCCGGTCACGAAGAACATGGCCGTGCCGCTGGCCAAGACCTTCGAGGCCACCCCCTCGCCCAAGATCGTCATCGCCCTCGGCGACTGCGCCCTCAACTGCGGCGTGTTCAAGGGCGCCTACGGCGTCGAGGGCGCGGTGCGCGACGTCGTACCCGTCGACGCCGAAATCCCCGGCTGCCCGCCCGACCCGACGACCATCCTCCGGGCGCTGCGGCGGATCGTGCAGCGGTGACCGCGGCCGGCGCCGGGCTTGCCGTCGCCACCCTGGCGGCC
>CAZCVW010000084.1:0-11254 GCA_964502185.1 uncultured Burkholderiales bacterium | reverse complement strand
AAACGGTCCGCCGTGACCCAGGCGCCGGCGAGACAGACGAGCACGGCGGCCAGACTGCCGAGGAGGTTCCGCCGGAGGGCGGCGTCGGCGGTGGCGATGGCGGCGCCGGTGGGGATGCCGATGGCGACGACCGCGCCGCCTTCCTGGTCTTCCTGGAGCGGCGCGGTGGCGAACATACGCCGGGCTCCGTCGTCTCCGGTGACCTCCTTCGTCGCCCCCGGCCGGCGGATCAGGGCCTCGAGGGTCTCAGGCACCTGTCCTGCGCCGTCCGCCTCCGGGTAGCGGGCGAGGACGGCGCCGTTGCGGTCGGTCACGATCACCTCCGGCTTCCCCGGAAGCCGGAGGCGGGCCGCGAACTGCTGCAGCCAGCTGAGATCAAGCGCGGCCCAGACGACGGCGGTGACCTGGCCGTCGTCGGTCACCGGCAGACCGAACACGACGGAGGGTCGCCCGGTGATCCGGCCTACCGAGTATTCGCCGACGGCGAAGCGATGCGTGGACAGTGCTTCCCGGAACCAGAACCGGTCTCGGAAGTTCACCGCCTGGTCGGGGAGGAGCCCGGCGCACACGAGAGCGCCGTCGGCGTCGGCCACCCCGGCGTTGGCGAAGCGTGGTTCCGTCGCCAGCAGGTCCCGCAGGCGCGTGGAGCAGGTGTCGCCCCCGCCGAGGATGACCGGCGAGTCGGCGATGCCGGCCAGCAGCTGGCGTCCGCCGTCCACGAGGTCGGCGTGCCGCAACGCCGCCAGCCCCACCAGCCGCCCGGCCTCTTGCGCCACGTCCCGGCGGACCTCGTCGCGATCCAGCAGCGCCGAACGCGTCGTCACCGCCGCCAGAGGTACGACGCCGATGAGCACCAGCGCGGCAAAAGCGCTTCGCAGACCGAATGCGGGGAACCGATGCAACCGGTGATCCTTCCTGGCGACGGGCTGCCCGCGCATGTTACGGCCCGGGCCCCCCCTCCGCCCAGGGGCTACGGCGACGTCAGCGCCCGGTCGGCGGGTGGCTGGGTGGCCGGCCGGTGTCGCAGCGAGAACGGTGTCCCGGTGAAGTAGGGATCGCGGGCGAAGCCGTCAGCCCAGCCTGACCTTCCGTCGTCGCCCTGGTTGAGGAAGTCCCAGTGGCAGCGGTCCATGTACGTGTGGAAGTACGCGAGGCCCCACATCCAGCGCCGGGCGAGCGGGTCGTCGCGCAGCCAGCGGGCGGCATCCCGGAACCACTGGTTGCGCAGCCCCGGCGCCGCTCCGAACTCCCCGGCCACGAGCGGCTTCTGGTGGGCGGCCGCCAAGGCCACGAGCGGGCGCCAGATGTCGGCGAACGACCGGGACGGCTTGCGCCAGCACGAACCCCAGTCGTAGCCGTCGTGGGCGAGGACGTCGACGACGTCGTCCCCCGGGTGGAGCGGGTCACCGGAGCCGGGAGACCCGCCGGGAGCTCGGCGCAGCGCCCAGGTGTCGACCGCGCTGTATCCGAACAGGACGTTGCCCCCTACCGAATGGTGCGCTCCCCGCTCCACGAAGATGCCGTGGATGCGCCGCCAGGCGGCGACGAAATCGGCGGCCTTGCCGTAGGTGCCGCCTTTCACGTCGGCGGCCTCGTCGTGCGGCTCGTGGTGGAACACGAACACGATCTCGCGCCCGTAGGAGCGGTACTTGTCGGCGAGGGCCACGATCATCCGGTCCTCAGCTCCCGAAGCCACCGCAGCCCAGCCGCCGCGGGCCGGGTCGGGCGCCTTGTGGGAAGAGATGACCAGGCGACCTTCGGCGACGAGACCGTCGAGCAGCCGGCCGGGCAACGCCCACTGGTGGTAGTGGCGGACCAGGGCGAAGCGCATCCCGAGTCGAGCTTCGTTGGCGCGGAGGCCGTCGACGTTGTTGCGATCCTCGTGCCAGCCGATCATCGCCGCGCCGCCGGCCGGACGGGGCCGCGCCGTGGTGCTCCGGTCGGTGCCGGGACCGGACGGGACACCTGCGAGGGCGGTGCCTCCGGGAAGGGAAAGGGTGAGGGCCAGAACGCCGAGGATTCGAAGAACATCGCGTGTGATATGCATGCCGGATATATCGGAATATCCTGGGGCCGCACATGATCAATAGAGCCTCAACATCGACCAGCATTTCGACGGAATACTCGGGGCACACAATGTTGGCCTGAAAGGGGACGAGAGCGACTGGACGAACATTCGTCAGGTCGTTCATCCCCGGTGGTGCCAGAACCGCCGTGGTGTGGCGCACGAGATCTTCGGGCGTGTCATGACCCCCGATGGACTCACGTGTTCGCCAGCGAACGAAGTTGAAACCTGAGGCTCTTGGCGTCAGCGTTGGAGCCCTGAAGCCGCGGCGCGGCGCGGGTGCCGGTGGCGCATCAGCGCGGATCCACCGATCGCCATCGTCATGGCTGCTCCGGCGAAGGCCCGCCTGTCGACGTCGAATTCCTCGTGCTCCGGGCGAGCCATCAGGTGACGGGCGCGGCAAGGCCCGGAGCACTGGCCGGCAGGGCTCTCCGCTCCGGCCGCGCCGGGTGCCCGGAGGGACGACAGAGGAGGAGCGACCGCAGGGGCAGCGACCGGCGCAGGAGCGGAAGGCGGAGCAGCGGGAGGAGGGACGGTCGTGCGGGGCGGCGACGGGGCGGCGACGGCGGATGGTCTTGCCGGCGGTGCCGAAACCGGTGTCGGCGGGGCCGCCGCTCCCGGCTCTTCGGCGGGCCGCTCGGGCACAGCAGGATCGGGACGGGCCTCACTGCGGCGGGCGGAGCGGGGAGCCAGGAAGTCCTCGGTGATGAAGAGTTGGCCGTCGCCGTCCCGGACGGCGCCGACACCAACCACGGTGAAGGCTCCGTTCAGGATGTTGGCCCGGTGGCCCGGGCTCGACATCAGGCGGGCGTGGGCGTCGTCGGGGAACCGGTGGAGGGCGACGTTCTCGCCCAAGGCGGAGGCGGCCAGCCGCTCCCTCGTGCCGGGGCTGAAGTAGGCGTCGTTGTGCCAGATGGCGCCCTGTGACGCCATCTCCCGGCTGAAGGCCACCGCGAGCGCCGTCACGTCGTCCCTGACCTCGAGCGGGGGTACGTCGGCCGCCACGCGTTCCCGGTTCATCAGCTCGACGAGGCGGGACGCGTCATCGGGCGCCTCGGTGAGTGCCGGGCGTGCGGCGGGAGCGTCATCCGCCCGCGCCGGGGCGGCGAAGAAGAGCATCGACAGGCCGGCGAGCACGAGGAGGCCGAGAAAGAGGCGCTTGTTCATGCCTCCCGTTCTCGGAACGGCCGGGAGGCGCCTCGATCAACGCCCGCCCAACAACCGGGGAACTTCCCCGGCGCGTGACCGCTCCGGCCGGCTCTCGGACCCCGTGCCCAACGGCTGCACAACTCGCGCCGAACTCGCGCCGAGCGGATCAAGGCGTCCGGCTGGCTCCGCCGATGAGCACGCCGTCGGTGCCTGCCGTGGGCACCCGGCACCGAGGAGCCCGCCGTGTCCAGATGTTCGTTCCGTTCGATCCACCGGCCTCTCGCCGCCCTCGTCGCCCTCACCGCCGGGCTGGTCGCGTCGGGTGCCGTGCCGGCCGAAGCGACGGCGGCGGACCCGTGGGTGGTGGTCTCGAAGACGCCCGGAGGTCGCCTCCTGGTGGAGCGGGTGGGGTTCGCCCCGGATGGGGAGTCCACCGACCGGGTCGGGACCACGACGGGTGGCAGCCGCGTCGTGGCCGTCCACCGGGACGTCCCCGTCCACGCTCTGGGCCGGTCCGGCGATCCGTACCGCGGCCGCCAGTGGAGCCTCGACCGGGTCGCCTTCGAGCGGGCCTGGAGTGTGTCCGACGGTCGTGGTGCCGTCGTCGCCGTCGTCGACACCGGGGTCGACGCCGGCCACGAGGACCTGGCCGGGGCCGTCCTTTCCGGCTACGACGCAGTCACCGGCCAGGGCGAGGGCACCGACGACCCGAACGGCCACGGCACCCACGTGGCCGGGACGATCGCCGCCCTGACCGGCAACGGCCGAGGCATCGCCGGCGCTGCTCCCGGAGCGCGCATCCTCCCGGTGCGCGTCCTCGGCGACGACGGCGCCGGCCGGCTCTCCGACATCCTCGCAGGGATCGTCTGGGCGACCGACCACGGCGCCGACGTGATCAACCTGAGCCTGGGCGGCGAGGGCGGTGCTGGTCCCTACCGCGAGGTCGTCCAGTACGCCAAGGAACGGGGTGTCGTAGTGGTCGCCGCCGCCGGCAACGAAGGCGACGAGGGCAACCCGAGGATCTACCCGGGAGCCGACCCCGGGGTCATCACGGTCGCGGCGGTCGACTCCGCCCTGCGCCGGGCCCGGTTCTCCAACTACGGTCCGCACATCGACCTCGCCGCCCCCGGGGTGGGCGTCCTCGGCCCCTACCAGGGAAGCTACGCCGCCCTTTCCGGCACCTCGATGGCGACGCCCCATGTGGCTGCCGCGGCGGCGCTCGTCGTCGCCCGCCGCCCCGACCTCGGGCCGGACGCCGTCCAGGAGGTGCTGGAAACCACCGCCGACGACCTCGGGCCCCTCGGCCGGGACGAGGAGTACGGCGCTGGGCTGGTCGACCCCTGGGAGGCGCTGGAGGAGGCCCCCGGCGGCGTCCCCGACCCGTCTCGCTCCAATCCCGAGCCGCCAGCGGCGCCGGACCGCTCCGGTGATCCTCGGCGTGGAGGCGGCTACTGGGTCGCCGCCGACGACGGGCGGGTCCAGGCCCTCGGAGCCGCAGCGAGCCTGGGCGACGCCTCACACCTTCCGCTCGTCGCCCCGATCGTGGCCGCCGCGGGGACCCCCAGCGGGCGTGGGTACTGGCTGGCCGGATCCGACGGCGCCGTGTTCGCCTTCGGGGACGCGCCGTTCCTCGGGGGAATGGCGGGACGGGCCCTCAACGTCCCGGTGGTCGGCCTGGCCGCCACGCCCTCGGGGCGGGGGTACTGGCTGCTCGGCGCCGACGGCGGCGTCTTCAGCTTCGGTGACGCGACGTTCTACGGCTCGACCGGGAACGTGCGCCTCAACCAGCCAATCGCCGACATGGCCGTCACCCCCTCGGGGCGGGGCTACTGGCTGGTGGCGAGCGACGGCGGCGTCTTCGCCTTCGGCGACGCGCCCTTCCATGGGTCCACCGGCGGGATGGCCCTCAACCGGCCGGTCACGTCGCTCGCTTCCGCCGGAGGGGGCGGCTACCGGCTGATCGCCAGCGACGGCGGCGTCTTCGCCTTCGGCTCCCCGTTCTACGGGAGCCTGCCCGGCGCGGGAGCCGGGCTGCCCGCCGGGCGGCGGATCAGGGCCACTCCCGGCGACGGCGGCTACTACATCCTCGGTGCCGACGGCCACGTGTTCCCCTTCGGGGACGCCACCCCGCACGGTTCGGCCGTCTCCTTCCCGGCTGTCGACCTCGTGCTCGCTGGACGTACATCCTGAGCCGCCGCTACCCGGGAGGCCCTGGGAAGCGAAGAGGAGTCGTCCGGGCCCGTTCGGGCTCGATTGATTCGATTCCGGCTCGGCCGTAGTGGAGGTCGGCGGGGGTGTGGACCGCCCGTGACCCCGGTCCGCGGTCGGGGGCAGGGAAGGGACCCTCGGAAGTCGAAAGCCTACGCTGACGGACCCTCCTCATGCGGGCGGAACGGCTGGAACGGCGTCATTGTTCCAGCCGAGGGCGCCGGCCAGGATGGCCGTCGCGCCGGGTGCAGGTGAGGGGTCAGGAGCAGCCGGGTGGGGTGGGGGGTGCATGGGTACACCAATGGGCGTGAGCAGGCGGCGGGAGACCCACGAGACGATATCGACGGCCGCGTTGGGGCTGTTCGCTCGGGACGGCTACGAGCACACGACCGTGGACGCGATCGCCCGGGCGGCGCGTGTCTCACGCGCCACCGTGTTCCGCTATTTCCCGTCGAAGGAGGAGATCCTCTTCGCCCGACACCCAGCGGAGGTCGAGCGGCTGCGGTTGGCGGTGCGGGCCCGCGCCGGCTCCGACGAGGGACAGGCGCTGCGCAAGGCCCTGCTCGAATGCGCCGGCCGGCTCGAAGCGGACCCCGCCTTCGGTGTGGAGGTCGCCTTGATGGTCGCCCACCCGCGGCTCTTGGCCCGGGCACTGGTGACCTTGCACATCTGGGCCGAGGCGCTGGCCGCGGAGCTGGCCGCGGGACGCGGGCGAGCCACCGTTGATCTGCGCGCGAAGGTTCTCGCACACTCGGCGATGAGCGCTCTTCAGGAGGCCATCTGCGTGTGGCGCGCCGCCGAAGCGGGCCCATCGCTGGTCCGCCTCGTCGGCGATGCCCTGCGTGTGGCGTTACCGACCGGAACGAAGACCAAGAAATAGGTTCGGGTCACGCGCCCGCAGAGGCCGTGTGGTCGTCTCCGTCTCCTTGAGTGACGGTCTTCCCGGCAACAGATGCCCAGGGGAGGATCAAACGGGCGTGAGCCAGGCGTTGGCCAGGTGTTGGTTTGTCCTGGGCGACACTTCGTATGAGAATGGGCGCCTGAGACCCAGTATCACCTTTAGTTAGCGGGGAATGACGGTGGGCGATCGCTGGACTGGCGTCGACGGGCATGGGCGGCACGGCCTCGATCCCTCCTGGTGGGGAGGGAGGGACAGGTGAGCGAGGCCGGTGGGCGGCGCCTGGAGGTCCTGGTCTTCGAGGTCGGCGGCCGGCGGTATGGGATCGCAGTTGCAGAGGTCCAGGAGGTGGTATGGGCGGTGACGCTCGTTCCGCTCCCGAGAGGGCCCGCCATCGTCGAGGGGGTCATCAACGTGCGGGGGCGGGTGGTCCCTGTCTTGGATTTCCGTGCCCGGTTCCGACTTCCGCTCAAGGACCTTGAGCACACCGATCACCTGATCGTGGGTTGGGCCGGAGCGCGCCTGGTGGCGATACGCGCCGACCGCGCCCTGGGTGTCGTAGCGCTGGAGGCCGCAGAGATCGAAGACGTCGGGAGTCTCACGGTCGGAGTGGAATATGTTGCTGGAGTGGCGAAAGCGCGGGACGGTCTGCTCCTCATCCACGACCTGGGCACGTTCCTGTCACAGGCCGAGGCTGAGGCCGTGGACGGGGCGCTACGAGAAGAAACCCGCTCGGGAGGGGGGCGATGACGCCACGTGCCTTCTCGAACCCCGCCTACGAGGCCCTGACCCGGCTCGTCAGTGCCCGCACGGGCCTGCGGTTCGACCCGAACCGCCGCGGCGACACCGAGGCGTCGATTCGTCGCGCCATGGCCCGGGCTGACGCCTCCGGTGCCGGCCGCTACCTCGCGCTCGTGGAGGTGGGTGCGCTCGTCTTCGATGACCTCGTGGCCGAGTTGACGGTGGGAGAGACCTACTTCTTCCGCGACCCGCAGCACTTCGAGTTCCTGCGCCACGAGGCGCTGCCCGACGTGGAGCGACGCCGCGGGCCCGCCCACGTGCTCCGGGCCTGGAGCGCCGGTTGCGCCTCGGGGGAGGAGCCGTACTCGCTGGCCATCCTCCTCGAGGAGACTGGTTGGGCCGAGCGGGCGTCCATTCTCGGGACCGACATCTCGCGGGCTCGATTGGCCAAGGCGAGCGAGGCCATCTACGGCCCGTGGTCGCTGCGGGGGGTGGACGAGGGGCTGGTCCGCCGCCGTTTCCGGTGCACAGGGGACCGTTATGTCCTCGACGACGGGATCCGGCGCCGGGTCACGTTCGGGTACCTGAACCTGGCGCTCGACCCGTTTCCCTCCCCGGGCGGCGGGGGCGGGCTGGACGTTGTGCTCTGCCGCAACGTGCTGATCTACCTCGAGCCGGAGGCGGTCCGGCGTCTGGCCCGCCGGCTCTTCGACTCGCTCGCCGAGGGTGGGTGGCTCGTGACGGGCCCGTCGGACCCTCCGCTCGGTGAGCTGGCGCCGTACGACTGCGTGGTGACCCCGGTGGGCGTGTTCTACCGGCGAGGGGTGCGGCTGGGAGCAGCGCCTGCGGCGGGGGTCTTCGGGCACGAGGTGCAGCCGGTCCCGCCTGTGCTGTTCAAGCCGGTCCGGCAGGCGTGTGCGCGGGCGGCGGAACGCGTCTCGCCTCGGAGCGATGCTTCCGCCGTGTTGGCATCGCCCCCCGACCGCCTGGCGGCCGCCCGGGCCGCCTTGGCCGCCGGCGACTGGGCGCAGGCCCTGGAGCTGACCGCCGGCCTGGAAGGGGATCCCGCCGCGTCCGCCGTTCGGGTGCAGGCCCTCGCCGACGAGGAGGGTGTCCGGGAGGGATCCCGCAGCGCCGAGGAGGCGGTCGTCCGCCATCCCCTGTCGGCTGAGCTCCACTTGCTCTCCGCCCTCCTGCTCGTCGAGCTGGGGCGTGACGAGGAGGCCGCCGTGGCGGCCCGCCGCGTCCTCTACCTGGACCGGTCGCAGGGGACAGCCCATCTCGTGCTGGGGTCGATCCTCCGTCGCCGCGGCGATCCGGAGGGATCCTGGCGCTGCTTCCGCAACGCCCGGCAGCTCCTGGGCGGGGGACCTTCTGGCGCTCGGGGCCCGACCGGCGGGGATGAGGGGACCGGCCACCGGGCGGCGCACGCCGCCCGGGACGCGCACCCGCTCGTGACGTCGGAGGAGACGTCGTCGTGAGGGCCGGGCGGCGCTCCCCTGGCCGTGCCGTCGACTGGGCGGCCGTTCGGGAGCGGCTGGACCGGGCCCGCTCCGGAACCGACGACGCCCTCGCCCTTCCGTCCGGGCGGGCCAGGGCCATCATGGACGAGCGCGCCCGGGCACTCGCCCGACCTCCGGAGGAGGTCCCGCCGGCCGGCGAGGTGATGGAGGTCCTGGCCTTTTCGGTGGGTGGCGAGCGCTACGCCGTCGAGACGACGCACGTGCGAGAGGTCGTCCGGCTCGACGACCTCACCCCCGTGCCGGGCACGCCCGGCTACCTGCTGGGCGTGGCCAACCTGCGGGGGGAGATCCTCGCCGTCGTGGACTTGCGTGCGCTCTTCGGCCTCGCACCAGGGGGCCTGACCGACCGCTGCTGGGTTGTCGTGGTGGGGGCGGGCCGGCCCGAGCTCGGCCTCCTGGCCGACGAGGCGGGCGAGCTTGTGGTGTTGCGCAGGGGAGAGGTTCTCCAGCCCCCGGAGGCGAAGGCCGCCGTGGGACGCGAGTTGCTCCTGGGGGTCACGGGGACGGGGCTCGGCGTGTTCGACGGCGCCGCCCTGCTCCAGGATCCGCGGCTCTTCGTGGAGCAGACCGAGACGACGCGAGCGCCTACTAGCTAGGCGAAGGAGGAGCGGCATGCCCCAGAGGGTGGCGTGGAACCGGAGTCTGACGGTGAAGCCCGTCGCGATCGTCTTTGGCGTGGCCGTGCTCTCGGTGCTCTTTGCCGTGAGCAACCTCTACCTGCTGCGGAGTATCCGGGGCGACGCGGCGGTGATCAGCGAGGTCGGGCGGAGCCGCGCCCAGGCCTTCGAGTATGTGGCGCTCGCCTACCGGCTCACCGATGAGACCGGCGCCGAGCGGGAGAAGACCCTGGGCGAGCTGCAGGAAGTGATCGCCAGCGTCAACCTCCGCTTCACCGACCTCAGGGAGGGAAACCCGGCTCGCCATCTTCCCCGCGTTGGCGCCCGCCTCCGGCCCGGCCTCGAGGAAAGGGAGGATCGGTGGCGCACCGAGGTCCGCCCGATACTCGAGCGCCTCGCCTCCATCAGCACGGGCGAAGAGGCCCGGCCCCTCCTGGCCGCCCTGGTCACGTTGGTGGCGGCGCAGACGGAGAGCCGGGACGCCGACGTGAACCTCGCCCAGCGGATCGCCGAGGACAAGGTCGACCGCTTCCGGCGGGTGCAGTATGTCTTCGTGGGCCTCCTGGTCGTGGCCCTGGTGCCCATCTTCTGGGTCGCCCGGGGCGTGGCCCGCCGCTCCAGGGCGCTGGCGGCTACGGCGGAGCGCATCGCCGCCGGCGAGCTCGAGCTGGCTGCGCCGGTGGCCGGCCGCGACGAGCTGGGGATCCTCGGCCAGGCGTTCAACACCATGACCGCCAACCTGCGTGCGCTCATCGAGCGCGAGCACCAGGGTCGGGCCGACGTGGAGAGGCTCTTCGGGGTGGTGGCCGAGACGGCGAGCGGCCTGGCCTCGTCCACGGCCGAGATCCTGGCCGGGACGACCCAGCAGGCGGCGGGCGCCCAGGAGCAGGCGGCGGCGGTGGCCGAGACGGTGGCCACGGTGGACGAGGTGGCCCAGACCGCCGAGCAGACGGCGGGGCGGGCTCAGGAGGTGGCCGAGGCCTCCCACCGCTCCGTCGAGGTCGGCGAGGCCGGGCGCCACGCGGTCGGAGAGGCCGTCGCCGGGATGGGGACGGTCACCGAGCAGGTCGAGGGGATCGCCGAGAGCATCCTGGCGCTGGCCGAGCAGGCCCAGGCCATCGGCGAGATCATCGCCGCCGTCAACGACATCGCCGAGCAGACCAACCTCCTCGCCCTCAACGCCGGCATCGAGGCGGCCCGGGCGGGCGAACACGGCAGGGGTTTCCAGGTGGTAGCCACCGAGGTGAAGGCGCTGGCCGGCCAGGCCAAGAAGGCGACCGCCCAGGTGCGCCGGATCTTGGGCGACATCCAGAAGGCGACGAACCAGGCGGTGCTGACGACCGAGGAGGGGACCAGGAGCGCCAACGGGGCGATCAAGGTGGTGGACCAGGCGGGCCAGACGATCAGCATGCTGGCGGACACCATCGCCGAGGCGGCCCTGGCCGCGGCCCAGATCGCCGCCTCGGCCGGCCAGCAGGCGGCCGGCATGAGCCAGATCCGCCAGGCCATGCGCAACGTCGACCAGGCCGCCAGCCAGAACCTGGCCGCCACGAAGCAGGCGGAGCGGGCCACCCAGGACCTCGACGGGCTCGGTGCGAAGCTCACCGAGCTGCTCGCCGGCTACGGCCGCTAGACATGGACCGGGAGGATCTCACCCGCCGGCTCATGGCCACTTTCCTGGGCGAGCTCGACGAGCACGTACGGGCGCTCAACCGCGACCTCCTCGCTCTGGAGAGGCACCCGGACGAGCGGCGGGCCGAGCTCCTCGAGGCGCTACACCGGACGGCCCACAGCCTGAAAGGCGCGGCCCGCTCCGTGAACGTCGGCGTGGTCGAAGCCGCCTGCCACCACCTCGAGGAGATCCTCGGTCGCGTCCGGGACGGGATCTTCCCCCTCGACCCCACGCTCGTCCAGCTCCTCTTCACGGCCGCGGACGGGTTCGGGGAGGTCGGCCGGCGCCTCCGCGACCAACAGGACGTAGCCGGCTCTCCCCTCGAGGCCCTCCTCCCCGGCCTGGACGCCGCCGCCCGGGCGGGAGGGGCTCCGCCGCCAT
>CAZCVW010000083.1:0-11298 GCA_964502185.1 uncultured Burkholderiales bacterium | reverse complement strand
GGGCATCCCCCCAAACTACATCGATGTAACTCTAAGTTAACGGTATTGGCTCTAGCGTGCGCTGTGGTGCTTCGAAAACGGCTCCCACGAAGAGCACTGTTCAGTGGTCTACTATCAATAACTCAGTGGTTGGCCTATGCGGTATTCCGTGGCGAGTTCCAGCTAATGTTGAGTCTTATTTGGACCGGGATCTCCATTCTTATTACGTTGGAATATTTCCTTGTGTGTAGGTTCGGTCGGAAGATGGGTGGACATTCAGGTGGATCATCGGGTGGTTAGTGTGCTCGCTTTGGTGGTTCGGTGTTTCTTAGCTATAATGACGCCAGATTGCATTCGGCAGCCGTAATCACAGCAGCGATCAACGCAGCGATCAACCTACGATCCGATCCTCGAGTTCCTCGACTAAAGCATCTGCGCGTTGAGCGGCCGCTGGTGATCCATCGACCCTCTCTGAATAGACATGACGCTCCCGCCGGAGCGCCAAACCCTTTCGCACTTCGTAGACAGTGATAGTCCATCCACGGCGGTCGACCAAGCGTCGCAACAATTTTGCAGGGAGTGTCCAAAACAGCCACCGAAGTTCCTGTCCTCCCACACTCCCACGGTCGCTTCGGAGTGCCGGCCGGACCTCTCGCGAGGGATGGAACCGAGGCCGGATCTTGACTCGGTAGAGCCGACCTTCCACGGAAACCGAGCGATCGGCTTGAGGCTGGAGAGGCCGAGCTTGACGATCCTGCACGAGTCCATCATGGACCATGGTGAGGGATCCCGCGATAGCAGGGACGTAATACCTTTGTTAGCAGCGCAGCGGCGGCACCAATGGGTGCCGCCCCGCGCGGTCTATACCCCTGTGCAGGCTGCCCGCGTTACCGAGAACGGCTTAGCGTGACTTTCCGCTCCGATGTTCCTCAACCCCTTTCTCCTACCCTCGGCCGCTTCACTATCGCTTTGGGCAAAAGCGATGCTCCTATAGCTGTCAAGTGACTTCCTCAGCCTTCGAGGAGTTCGTCGAGGGTCACGGGTTCGTTGCAGCACGGGCAGAGCCCGCCTGGTCCGAGGCGGCGCATGAAGGTGCCGCAGTCGCAGCGCTGCTCGCCGAGCAGGCGGGTGTCGCAGTCGGGGCAGGCGTAGACGGTGCCGGCCTTGCGGGGGCGGGCGGCGGGCAGTTCGGGGAGGGGGGCGCTGGGCTGGTGTCGGCGGCGCCAGGCGGCCTGGCGGCAGGCATCGCCGCACCAGCGCCGGTGACCGGGGGGCAGGGGGCGGCCGCACACCCCGCATCCAGCCGTTACGGAAACGTTACGCGGCGGCACGGTCGGCGGTTTCGCAGCCGGCGGCGACGTTGTCGTGGGCGGGCTGGAACTGGTGCGGATGATCCGGTAGAGCTGGCGTGCGAGGTAGCGCTTGAGGCAGCGCATGGCTTCTTTCTTGGTCTTGCCCTCGGTGATTCGCCGTGCCATGTAGGCCTGTGACGAGGATCCGTGCAGGATCCTGAACGCGTGTGGGTCAGCCGGCCGTGCGGAGGGGGCGTAGCCCACCGCCCGGCGCTCGGCTTGTGGTCCGGTACCGGCCTTGGAGGTTGATCGTGGGGTGCCCGAGAGGTGAGAGCCGGGCGACGTCGACCGGGTCGATCTCATGCCCGTTTGCGGCGAGATGGTCGAGGGCGGCTTGGATGTAGACGGTCTGCCAGAGCACGATCACGTTGACCATGAGGCCGAGGGCGCCCAGCTGGTTCTCCTGACCGGCCTGATAGTGCTGGCGCAGCTGGCCGCGCCCGCCGTGGAAGATGTCCCGGGCCAGGCTGTTGCGGCTCTCGCCTCGGCCGAGGAGGCGGTGGATGGCCCGCCGGTACACGGGGTCGTGGCAGTAGTTGAGGACGTGGAGGGTCTTGATGACGCGTCCGAGTTCGGCCAGCGCCCGCCCCAGGCTGGAAGGGTTCGGTCCCCGCTGGAGAGATCGCAGGATCGCTGAGGGGGTGACGGTCCGGGCTTCCAGGGAGGCGGTGAGGCGGCAGATCTGGTCCCACTGGCTGGTGATGAGCGAGGTGTTGATGCGGTTGCGGGCCAGGCCCTGGAGCGGCCCGTAGTTGGCCGCCGCGTCGATCCGCCACAGGCGGTGGGTCGGCCAGGTCGGCGAGGCGGGGGGCGTAGCGGTAGCCGAGCGTCCAGGCCAGGGCGAAGACGATCTCCGAAGCCCCGGCGGTGTCGGTCGAGACGGTCTCGGGCCGTACGACGGTCTGGTTGGCCATGAGCCCGTCGAGGGCGTAGAGGCTGTCGCGCTGGGTGCCGGGGATCAGGGTCTGGTGGAACGAGGCGTGGGTGTCGGCCATCCAGGTGTACAGGGTGGAGCCGCGCTGGCGGCCGAAGTAGCGGGGGTTGTAGCCGGCGTGGATGGTCGAGACCGGGATGACGAAACGCATCCCGTCGGCCGAGGCCATCTCGCCGCCGCCCCAGGCGTCGCGGGCGAGATCGAGCCGGGCGTGGTAGTCGAAGAGGCGGGTGCTGGCCCCGGCGTGGGTCGCGGAGCGGACGTAGTTCTGGGCCGTCCAGTTGAGCCGGTCCCGTGACAGGGGCGGGTAGTCGTCGTCGACGACAGGGGTGAGGCCGACGTTGCAAGCGTCGGCCACGAGCAGCGCGGAGACCGACTCGACCAGGCCGCCGGCACGGGACGCAGCGCCGCTGATGTGGGTGTACTCGTCGAGGAACCCCGTCCAGCCGTGGACCTCGAGCGGCAGGTCGGCGATCTCGATCTCGGGTAGGAGCTCCTCGACCATCCCCCGCAGGCGGACCAGCGAGGCTGGTTCATCGACGGCATCGAGCGGGGTGACAACGACCCGGTCGGCTCCGTCGCGATGCTCGATGCGGAAGTCCGGGTTGGCGGCCATCCCGTCAGCGGCCCGTCGCCAGGCCTCGTCGAGGGTTTGGGCCAGGTGGGCCACGACGTTGGCGGGGTCGGTGTCGAGGGCGAGGTCCTCGCACGCTTGGTCCCGCTGTTGGTCCCAGGTCTCGGGCGAGAGAAGCTCGGCCCGGGGGTCACCCCAACGGATGCTGCCGGGGGCGTACACGTCTCGCCGGCGGAGCCCGACCCGGAGGCAGTCGAGGACACAGCAGGCGTAGGCGGCCCGGTTGACCGTGCCGTCCTCCCGGTCACGCACGTGGGGCTCCCACGACCCGCTGACCACATCCATGGGGACCTCGGTGTCGGGCAGACGGGTGGTGTGGGGCCGCTCGGCCAGCCAGGTCCCGAGGGCGCGGTAGGCGTCCAGCACGGGGCGGGCCGGCGCCGTCGACTCCATCGCCACCGCGTCGATCAATAAGGGGAGGAACCGGCGGATCTGTGGGTACGACGCCACCAGCCGTTCGTGGAAAGGGTCAGCCGGCGGGCGCATCAGCGACGTCACCGTCCCCAGGGCACCGACGAGGTGATCGCGGTCTTCCCGAAGGGCGGCCAGCACCACGGCGATGGCGGCCTCGTCGTCGAGGGCGTCGAGGACCGATTGCATCCTGGACCGCAGCTCACCGACGGCTCGGTCATAGTCCCGCAGCTCTCCCGCACGCCGCTTCTGGCCCCTGTTGGTGGCGGCACGCTGCAGGTCGCCGAAGACGACGTCGAAGATGTCGATGACGTCATCACGGGCGCTGGAGCCGAGCACGTGGACAAAGGCGACCAGAGTGGCCAGCCGGCGCTGCGGGGCCAGGTCGGCCAGCTGGGTGGCCCAGGCGTCCTCCGCGTAGCGGGCCAGGCCGGCCACCCGTCGAGGGGGCAGGCGCGAAAGGTCGAGTTCGCCGACCCCGAGGGCACGCACCTCGCCGAGGCGTTCCAGCGCCTGGACCAGCCCCCCGATGGTGGGGCTGAACGGCGATCGGCGCAGACGGTCCAGCTCCGAGCGCCGCTTGCCCTCCGGCACCACCAGGAGGGCCTCCAGCACCTCGACCAGCTCGGGAGAAGCGGCGTGGGCGAGCCGAGACCACAGCCGCCGGGTGGCTCGCTCGCGCACGCTTCCCACCAGCCGGGTCAGCACGTTCTCGCCGGGCAGCACGACCCGCTCCGCCAGCATCCGCCGGTGTGCCGCCCGGAACAGCACCGTGGGGCCGGCGTCGTCGGCCCAGGCCTGTCGGTAGAGCCAGCGCAACAGCGAGATGTGGGCAGGCTGGCTGGCGAAGTCGGAGTAGCCGTAGCGACGCCGGATCTCCGCCGTGTGCTTCCAGCGCACGGCGAGCTTGCCGTAGCCAGTGAGGACGCCAGGGTCGGCGATGTCGAGCTGGCGGGCCAGGGAGGCGACGACGGGTGCGGGAACGGCACTCGGGTCGGCCAGGAACGTCCCGATGGCCCGCACGGTAACCAGCTGGGCGGCGAAGCCCAGGCGGGTGACGTCGTCCGTTCGGCGCCGGGCCAGGCTCACGTCAGCCTCGCTCAGGTGGCACCAACGGCCCAGCCAGTCCCGCCCGATCTGCTCGGGAAACCGGCCGTAGCCGGACCGCTCGGCCGCCTCAGCTGCGGCGACCGGCACGAGGTCGCTGCTTTCGCGGTGGCGTCGGAGGGACCGTCTTGGCGCTGGCCTTCGCGCCGTTGGGTTCCGCACCCGGGTCGGGATCGGCGAGATGGCGGTAGATCGAGGCCCGGCTGACGCCGAGCACCCGGGCGATGGCCTCGACGGTGAAATCCTTGGAGTCGTACATCTGGCGAGCGGTAGCCACCTTGTCGGGGGGCATCACCGTTGGGCGGCCGCCGTGACGTCCCCGGGCCCTCGCCGCGGCCAGGCCGGCCTGCGTGCGCTCTCGAATCAGCTCGCGCTCGAACTCGGCCAGGGCGCCGAAGATGTGGAACACCAGCTTGCCGCCCGAGGTGGTGGTGTCGATGTTCTCCGTCAGGCTGCGGAAGCCGACCTTGCGCTCGGACAGCGCGTTCACGGTGTCGATGAGGTGGCGCAGCGAACGGCCGAGGCGGTCCAGGCGCCACACGACCACCGTGTCGCCGGGACGCACCTGGTCGAAGAGCTTGGCGAGCTCGCGGCGTTCGTCAAGCGCTCCCGACGCCCGGTCGGTGAAGACCCGGTAGCACCCGGCCGACTTCAAGGCGTCGGTCTGGAGGCGGGAGTTCTGCTCCAGCGTGGACACCCGTGCATACCCGAGCAGGTCCCCCATGGCCGACGACCGTATCAGAACCGGTAGGACGGGCACCCTTTGAGACAGTGATTGTGGACACGGGTTGTGAACGCGCTCGGACGCCTCATCGGACCCCTGCTGGGCGTCGTCTCAAAAATGACCGTTTCTGAGATAGTCCCCCCACCTGACCAGGGCCTCCACCCAACCCCGGACCCTTCGCACGCTCAACCAACCCGCAACGCGTTCAGGATCCTGCACCGATCCTCGTCACAGGCCAAGTACGCACACGCGTGAGCGTATTTGGTGGTCTTGCCGTGGAGGTGGGATACCGGCCGGCCCGCCGGCGGGCCGAGCGTGCTCAGACGCTGATGCGGTTCGCCAGTACCCTCGGGGGGTGAACGATTTTCCCCGGTGCCCAGACCCCATGCCCGAAATCAAGGTCCTCCAGTCTACAGCCCTCGGCGTCGCCGAGGGCGTCTCGACAAGGACCGGACGTCGCCAGCTGTAGCGTTTCCCCTGCGCAAAGCATGCCCAGCGCTCCCATCCGGTCCGTGCGACCCACCCGGGGACACCTCCACCGGCTGCTTCGAGGAACCGGACCAGCCCCTCGAAGGTGTGTTCCCGGTCGATCGACGTGGTGAATCACCACGTCCTTAACCGCTGGGGGTTTCGGGCTCGTGCGGACGGCGAAGGTGTAGTGGATGGTGGACGACAAGCCCTGGAATTCGTTGCCAGCGTTCTCGGGCAGGGTAAGCGAAAACAGCAGGTGGTGCTTGCCTTCGTCGGCGTCGGCGTCGGCGTCGAGGTTCGAGAGCGGGAGGTTGCTCGTCAGTACGGGGCGAGGGGCGAGGACAGAGACGCTACGGCCCGGGCACCGGTACCCGGGGCGAGCGGTGCCGGGTACCGGCTCCCAGGGAATGGAGCAGCGGTCGATAGTCAGCCGGAGGCCGGTGCGAGGATCCTGGTCGAGCAGCGAGCTCGACGTTGCCATCGTGGTGACCGTGATCGTGTATGGCCTCAAGGAGGTGTTGACGACGAGATCGATGGCGGTGGCGACGGTGGTGCCGGGCACGAGTGCGGAGGCGTTGAAGGTCGCGCCATCGGAGCTGTCGGCGGGAGCGGCCAGGCTGACGGTCACCGTGCCGGGGGGCACGTGGCCGGCCGCGGAGGTGTCCGGCCAGATGACGTGGGTATTCAGGGCGGCTCTGGCGCCGCCGACGGCGACGGCGACGAGCGAAAAGGCGGCGGCTATTCGCGCCATTATCAGGAGGCGGTTCCTTGAGTTGCCATGCCAAGGATTGCGGGGCCGTGGGGCCCTACAGCCCTTGCAGTCAGGCAGCCTTGCTGGGGCGGGGCTCAGCCTTGGCCTGAGTTGAGCAGGCACCGAGGTCCCTGCGGCGAACACAGGATCGTCGGACAGCCACCTGATGGCTGCACGCCGCGGCCGGCTATTGGGGGAGAAGAGTCTGAAGATTAGCCAGTGCACGCCATCGAGACGTGCGTGTCTCCGTACTGTCATTGTTCTTCCTTGTCGTTCGGTAGCCCGGCTGACCCCGTGGGTCCCGTGGCTTTGCGTCCCCGCCTCGCGACGGGTTTGCCGTTTTCGCTGACAGCGCCTGGTGGCGCAGTTCCTCCTCCAGGGTTTTGCGTTCGCTGATGTCGCGGATGTTCAAGACGACGCCGTGCACGCGGGGATGGTGGGCCAGGTTGGTGCCTCTGGCCTCGCACACCCGCCAGCTGCCGTTGGCGTGGCGGAGGCGCAGCTCTTCGCCGTCGTGGCTGCCGGTGCTGGACAGGCCCCGCATCCGGGACACGTCGTCGGGGTCGACGATCTCGGACAGGTTGGAGCCTTCGAGGGCGGCCGGGTCGTAGCCCAGCACGGCGTGAACGGACGGAGCCTGGTAGACGACCGAGCCGTCGGGGGAGACGACGGTGATCATGTCGGAGCTGTTCTGGACGAGGGCGCGGAAGCGTTCCTCGCTGGCCTGCAGCCCCCGATGCTCGGCCGCGGCCCGGATGCGCCGGCGCTGGGACGTTTCGAAGCCGGCCAGGACCAGGCTGAGCAAGACCCCGGTGCCGGCGACGATGGCCACCACGTCCCGGCTCGCCTGACGCTGAGCGGTACGGGCCCGGTGAGCCAAGATGGGATCGGCTTTCGTCTCCGCTGCCAGCAACTGGTTGTAGATCGGGTCCACCCCGGAGCGGTCCAGGGCTTGTGCCTCGGCGAGGCGGTGCTCGGCGACCAAGGTCATCTGCTGGGCCACCACGGTGTTGAGCTGATCCACCAGAGCCTGGATGGGCCGGCCCAGAAGCGGACGCCGTCGACCTGGTGAGCGACGTTGGCGAGGGCCACCTGGGCTTGGAGGCTTCGAGCCGCCCGGTGCTGCAAGGCGACGATCTCACCTGCCGCCCCGACGACGATGCTCATGGCCGCCGCCGCCGTGACGGCCGCCCAGAGGAACCGCCAGCGGCGACGGCTGGGCCTCGGGACGAGATTCGCGGCGGTAGGGGTCTTCATCGTGGGTCGCCCTTGGTTGCCATCGCCGGTGGGTTCGCCATGGCACCGGCCGGTTCTCCGGCCAGGCGCAGCGCCACCCGAGCCTTGCCCAGGAAGCGGACGAACCTCCAGGTGGCGAAGGCGACCAGCGCCAGCCCGAGGAGGGCGCCGGCGGCCAGCGGAAGGGGAAGTAGACGAAGGTGGGTGGAGCGCTGCACCCGCTGTCCGGCGCCGAAGGTGACCGTGGCGGTGGCGGTGCCGTCGGCGAGGAGCGGCGGGTGGGGCCACAGGGCGGTGAGGGTGACGGTGGAGCCGGGGAGGAGAGTTTCCACCCGGCTCATGCGCAGAGCGTCGGACGGGAGGCGGAACCCGTCGAAGGTGAGTTCTCCGGTCGGGTCGACGCGGACGTTGCCGGTGTTGGTGACGGGCACCTCGAAGCGGATGTTGTTCCCGGTGCGCTCCCAGGTGAGGTTCCCGACCCCGAGGCTGCGGACGGCTTCGCCGGCCACGGTGAGGTAGACCCGCACGCCGATGCGCTCTACCAGGTTCATCTGGACGGCGAAGTTGTTCCCGAGGTTCTGGGGCTGGCCTTTGGGGTCGGTTTCGATGACGATCCCGCCGGCGTGGTCGCCGGGCGTCGCGCCGGCCGGCACCGTGAGACGGAAGGGCAGCGGGGTGGTGCTGTGGGGAGCGAGGGTGAGGTCGCTGACCGGGAGGTGCAGCCAGGCGCCGACCCCGCTTCGGGTGGCGTCCCGCTCGCCGAGAGCGAAGCCGCCCTGGGCGGTGACGGTGGCGTCCACCGGGTAGACACGGACGTGGTGGGCCTCGTCGGTGAAGTTGGTGATCACCGCTCGGCGATCCGTCTCCTCGCCGGGGAGGAGCTCGAGGTGGAAGTTGTCGGCCTCGCCGACCGGGGTGATCCCCAGCGTGTTGGTCGCCAACGCCCCGGCGGGAACGACACCGGCCAGCGCGGCGACAGCGGCGACGGCAACCACGGTGAGCATGCGAAGGACACGTGCGGGCATGGTGGCAACTCCCCCAAGAAAAGAAAGGGTCCCGGGCCTGGGCGTCCGTGCCCAGACCCGGGGGTTCCCAGCGGCTAGGAGATGGACAGGGTCAGGGTCGAGACGTAGGCGTTGAGGTCCCCGGTCGCGTCCCCACTGCGTAGTTGGAGCGGAAGGCGTTGGCCGGGGCCAGCAGACCGATGCTGGGCGAGAAGGTGTAGGTGCCCTTGTTGGTCCCGCTGGACGAGATCAGCGTCTGGGCGCTGCCCGACAGGGCCAGGCTCGACGTCCCGGTGATGTTGGTGATCGCGTCGCTGCCCGTCCCCGCCGTCACCGCGCCCGTCGAGACGGACAGGTTCCCCACGACGATGCTGCGGGCGGTGGTCTCCACCGTGCCCGCGGCGCTGGTGGGGGCGGTGGCGCTGACGGTGGCGGTCCAGGCCGCCCCGGTGCCCCGGGCGTCGGAGAGGCTCCACGCCGAACCGGGCGAGGCGGTGATGGTCTGGTTGGCGCCGTTGAGGGGGGTGCTGGCGAAGGTGACCGGCTGGGAGGTCAGGGCGAGTGACCCGCCGCTCACCTCGGAGGTGACGGTTTCGGCGTTCGCCACGCCGGGGAAGGCGGCGGCGACGGTCAGGGCGAGACCCACGGCCACGCCAGCGGTTCTGGTGAACTTCATGATGGTGTTGCTCCTTTGCGTTCGGTAGCTCGGCTGACCTCGTGGGTCCCGTGGCTTTGCGTCCCCGCCTCACGACGGGTTTGCCGTTTCGGTTGCAGACGGCCGGGATCGGCCAGGACGGGCCCTTCCGAAGAACGACCCGGTTCGGTTCGTACCCACCGCGAGGGCTGGGGGCTTACAGGCAACAGCCCCGTGGCGAGTTTGTGTCAGCGGACCTGGCCGAGACCCATCTCCCCGACCCGACGACGCTCCCAGATCCGCATCACGGACACTGGGTCGTCGGCGAGCCAGGCGACGGCCGAGCGGCTAGCCCGGCTATCGGGGGAGAAACGCCCGAAGACCACCCAGCGCACGTCATCGTGGCGCGCGTGGCTTCGCCTGTTCACCCAAAGCTCCTTGTCGTTCGGTAGCCCGGCTAACCAACGAGGGTCCCGTGGCTTTGCGTCCCCGCCTCACGACGGGTTTGCCTTTATCGCTAACAAACGGAGTATCGGACCAGATCCCGGCCACCTTGAGCCAAAAGGCCATGTCGGGCTGGGAATGAGACGAACGACCCTTTGGAGGGCTACGACGACCTGCTCGGCGGGGAGGCGTCATGAGCGCCATGACCGACGTCGCCGCCATCGCGGTGGCCTGCCGGGGGTTGTTACTTGCCCACCATCCGCCGAGAAGCCCCCCCACCGCCGTCGCCGCGGTCCGGGAACGGCTCACTCACCGGGTCTTCCTGGCCGAGGTTCTCTCCCCTCGAGGTCACCAAATCGGGTTGACAAACCCATTTGCGTCCCCAACCGCAAAGGCGTGGGCTGCGCCGACGCCGGCACGGGCCAGGGCTCGTTCAGCTTCACCCCCTCGGGGACGATCCGAGACGCAGCCGGCTACATCTCCATCGCCCCGATCACCGCGACCAACGACAAGCTGTTCTGACCCCAGGAGCAAACGATGACGGGCAGCCGCATATCCGACGACCAGGGAGCCATGACCGTCCTGCTCGCCGTCACGCTCCTGGCTCTCCTCGGCCTCACCGGCCTCGTGATCGACGGGGGCCGCGCCTACGCCGACCACCGAGCGGTCCAGAACTCGGCCGACGCCGCCGCCCTCGCCGGCGCCGGCGCCCTCAACGACATCCTCTTCAACAGCACCGGCCAGGAAAAAAACGTCTACGACGCCGTGGTCGCCTCCCTGGCCGCCAATAACGTCAACGGGACCCCCGACTGTCGCCTCACCGACGAGGCCGGCAACGACCTCGGCGCCTGTCCCTCGACCAACACCGGCACCGGCCTGCCAGCCACCGTGGCCGGCGTGTCCGTCCGGGCCCGCGACAGCCAGAGCGGCACGTTCATCAAGGTCCTCGGCATCTCGGGATTCTCCACCTCGGCGCCAGCCACCGCCCAGATCCAAGCGCTGCGCAGCGCCTCGTCACCGTTCATGATCTGCGGGCTCGACGCCGCCCACGACGGCTTCAACCCCCCGCTCCTGGTCGCCTCGGGCAGCACCTGGACCATCAACCCGGCGGCCATCAACCAGACCTACGCCATCCACGGACCGCAAGTCCCCAGCTGCGGCGCCGGCAGCAACAGCTTCAAAGGCCTCGTCGACAACAGCAGCCCCTACCCGGTCCCAGGATGGTGGCCCGGCGACACCGGCGTTCACGCCGGCCCGATCAGGAACCAGATGGCCCGCCCCGACGCCTGCACCACCACCGACGGCTTCGACAACTGGACCGGATGCACCCTCATCGTCCCCCTCTGCGTCGCCGGTCGCGGCAACGGCAGCAACGCCGACCTGGGCATCTCCCCGTCGGCCGGTCGGGTGGTTATGACGCTTGACGGTACTGCTGTTCCCACTCGAGGGGCGGGACGTCGTTGAGGGTGCTGTGAAGCCTCGATGCGTTGTACCAGTTGATCCACTTGAAGATCGCCCGGCGGGCCTCGGCGCGGGTGGCAAACACCTTACCCTGCAAGCATGAGGTTGTCCCGGTAGTCGTGGAAGTTGAGGTGGCGGTCCCCCGCCTGAGACCTG
>CAZCVW010000082.1:0-11414 GCA_964502185.1 uncultured Burkholderiales bacterium | reverse complement strand
CGCCCCTGGGCCGACCGGGTCTTCGCGGACATCCGGCGGTGGACGGAGATGCCCGCCGGCGGCCACTTCGCCGCCTTGGAGGAGCCGGCGGCGCTGGCCGGGGAGCTCCAGGCCTTCTTCCGGGAGCTGTGAGGGCGCGAGGATGCTCATAGCATCCTCGGCATGCTATTGTCATCCCATGGCCAATCTACAGGTCAAGGACCTACCGGAGTCGGTGCACGAAGAGCTCCGGAGGCGGGCCCGGCTCGAGGGCGTGACGGTCCGGACCTACGTCATCAACCTGATCGAGGACGACCAGTCCCGCCCGCCCCGCGGTGAATGGTTCGCGCGGCTGCGCCACCGCCGCCCGGTCGACGTCGGCGGGCCCGTCGCCGACCTGGTCAGGGCGGACCGGGAGGAACGGACCGGAACGGGGTGATTGTCCTCGACGCCTCGGCGTTCCTGGAACTGTTGCTGCGAACTCCCGCTGGCCTCCGGGTCGAGGCGGGCATGCGCCGGGAGCCGGCGGCCGCCCCTCACCTGTTCGACGCCGAGGTGCTCCACCGGTTGGTGAGGTTCGGGAAGCTCGGCGTGCTCACACCCCACGAACTCGATACGGCGGTGGAGGACCTCCGCGATGCGCCCATCACGCGGGTCGACCAGCGGCCGCTGCTGGAGCGGGCCAAGGAGTTCTCCGTCGCCCTTTCCGGCTACGACGCCATCTACGCCGCGCTGGCCGAGGGCCTGGAAGCGACATTGGTCACCGGGGACCGGGGACTGGCCGAGACGGCCCGGGTTCAGTTCGGGCTGACGGTGAACTCGATCGTCTGACCGGCCGGCAAGGTCCGGTCGCTGCCCTCCACCGGATCGGTGCCCTCCGTCGGGTCGGTGCCCGGCGCCGGATCCGTGCCCTCGACCGGGTCCGTCCCGTGGCCCGGGTCGTGGCCGCCGCCGTCGGGGGGCACCGGGTCGGTCGTCTCGCCCCGTTCCCGGTGCTCCGGGCGGCCGTGGCACGTCCCGTGGCCGGTGTCCCGGAAGGGTTTGCCCTCGGCGGCCAGGAAGTCCCAGTCGTAGGCGCCGTCGGCCAGCGTGAGCTTGAGGACGCCGAAGGCGCCGGCGTTGCGCACCTGGCTGTTGGGCTGGACCGAGCGGCGGAAGCCGTAGTGGCCGACGCCGCCGGTGCCGACGGTGAACTGGCGGATGCCGGAGGCCGGGTCGGAGCGGCCGCCCGGGTTCTGGGGGGCGAAGCGCTCGTAGAGGTGGTCGTGGCCGGAGAGGACGACGTCGGCGCCGCGGTCGTAAAGGGCGTCCCAGAAGGGCCCGACGGCGGGCTCGTTGCCGTGGGGGCCGCCCGAGCTCCAACGGGGATGGTGGAAGTAGGCCAGCGAGCACCGGGCTGCGTGGGCGGCGAGGTCGGCCCGCAGCCAGCGCTCCTGCGCTGAGCCGGCGAAGCAGCCGCCCACCGCCGCGCAGTTGCTGTTGAGCACGGCGATGTGCCACGGGCCCAGTTCGTAGCTGTAGTAACCCTTGCCCCGGGGGCCGGCGGCGCCGCCGAAGTAGTCGTAGTAGGCCGCGGCCGTGCTGGCCCGGTAGTCGTGGTTGCCGGCGGCGGGCCGGGTCCGGCCCTTGTGGCGCCCCCAGGTCGGCGTGTAGCAACGCTTGAACTGGCCGGCTGTCGCCGCGGGATAGACCGTGTCGCCCAGGGTCGCGACGGTGCCGGGGTTCCGGTCGAGAACGGCGGCGGTGGCCTCGTCGCCGTTGCTGCGGCATGAGGCGATGTCGCCCGCCGCCAGCAATATGGGCCCGGCGGCCGACACCGAATGCGGTGGGGCCGACAGGAACACCAGGACAGGGATCACCAAGGCTCTCCGTGTCCGTTGGCCCGTCCTCAGCATCGACCAGATCACGGTCGCCCAGCGTCGGGTGCCCGGCACCCCGGGAGCAACTTCGCCGGGAAGAGTTGGAACGCCTGACCAGATCAGGACACGCGCCGGTGCCGTCCGTTCACTTCCGGTGCCTTCAGTTCAATTCGTCCCGGTTCGCGGCAATTGAGGCAATTCGCGCCGAGGTACCCGAGGGGCGTGCTGGGGAGCCTGCTCGCTACCGCTCCTTCTACTGCTACTTCGGGGTAGCGGTGAGCCGGTCGAGCTTGGCGTTCAGTTCCGCCACGGCCCGCTTCAGCTCGTTGATGTCGTCCTCCAGCTCGTCGTCGTCATCGTCGTCGTTCCGCAGGCGGTCGATGCTGTCGTCGACGAAGTCCTTCGTCTCGTCGAGGACGGTCTGCCACCAGTCGAGAACGCCCTTCTTCTTGCCCCGGCGCTTCGCCATCGGTGTCTCCTCTGTTGGACTCGAGTTCAAGGAGCGGTCTTGGCCGTCGGACGGGCGGTGGCGGTCTTCTCCTCGAGGTTGACCTCCGCGGCCCGCTGGGTGACCAGGAGATCGAGCTTGGCATTCAGGTTGGCGACGGCCCGCTTGAGGTCCTTGACGTCGTCCACCAGTTCGTCGTCGTCGTCATCGTCGTCGTCCCGCAGGCGCTCGATGGAGTCGTCGACGAAATCCTTGGTCTCGTCGAGGATCGTCTGCCAGCGGTCGAGGACGCTCTTGCGCTTCTTCCGAGCCATCCCAGCCCTCCCTGTGTCGTGGGCCCTGCGTCGTTGGGCCAGTGTGTTCAACGTTTGCTGAACGCTGTCCTCAACATATGTTGAACAGCGCCCCCGCGTCAAATATCCCTTTTGTCTGGCCCGCCTCTACGATCCGTCCGTGCCGGAATCTGTGCCCAAATCTGGGCCCCCGAGCCCCCGGAAGGGCCGCCGCCCCGAGGGTGACGCGCGCCGGGCCCTCATCGAGGCGGCCCAGGCCATCCTGTCGATCCGTCCGGCGGGCCGGCTCACGGTGCGGGAGGTGGCCGCCCGGGCGGGCTGCGACGTCGCCCTGGTCAACTACTACTTCGGTAGCAAGGAGGGCCTCCTCGACGCCGCGCTCGACGACGCCCTGGCCGAGGTGCTCCGGGTCATGGCCACGACCACGAAGCGGGAGGGTTCGCTGGAGGAGCAGATCCGCCGGTTGGTGCGGGAACCGATCCTCGCCCTCGGCGAGCGGCGCCACCTGCCCCGCCTGGTGATCGGCCAGGTCCTGCTGGAGCGGGGGCCCCGTTCCGACCGCTACATCGCCGCCCTCGGGCTGTCGTTCCTGCGCTCCGTCGAGGAGATCGTGGAGGACGGGGTGCGCTCCGGCGCCTTCCGCCACGTCGACACCCGGGCGCTCGTCTACTCCTTCGCCGCCATCCCCGCCTTCTTTTTCCTCATGGCCCCGGTCATCGAACGGATCCTGGGGGAGGAGGCGGTCAGCACCGAGGCGGTGGAGAGTTTCGCCGAGGCGGTGGCCGACCTCGTGCTCCACGGCCTCGTCGTCCCGGAGCCGCCGCCGCCAATTCCTGGAGTGCCTGAGTAGCCCCCTGTCGCTACGTGCCTCCTTGCACCGAGTGACAGGAACGTCTACCTTCGAAGCAGGTCCGGTTTGCCCCGTTTGCCCCTGGGAGGCGATGGCCATGGCGATTACATTCACCGGCACGATCACCGCGGACGACATCCTGCGCGATCTGCTGCACAGCCCCGAGGGTCAGGCCGACCCGTACCCGTTCTACCGGGCCCTCCACGACGTCGCTCCCTTCCACCGCTTCGCCGACGACGGCATGTGGTACGTCTGCGGCTACGAGGCCGGCAAAGACTTGTTGCGCGATCCGCGCATCGGTCATGACGAGGAGAAGTTCTTCCGCCGGCCGGGAATGACCGAGGCGCAGAAGGAGCGGATGCGGGCGCGCATGGCGAAGCGCCGGCAGCGGGGTTTCTCCATGCTCACCGAGAACCCGCCGGACCACACCCGCATCCGTCGCCTGGTGAGCCGGGCCTTCACCACGCCGCGGGTCGAGGGCTTGCGGGAGCGGGTGGTCGACATCGTCGACGAGCGGCTCGAGGAAATGGCCGAGCGGGGCGACACCGACGTCATGATGGATCTCGCTTTTCCCATGCCGGTCACCGTCATCGGCGAGCTCGTCGGGGTCCCCGAGGCAGAACGGGAGCGGTTCCGCTACCTCGTGCGGGACGGCATGCTGGGCGACCGGCCCGACGCCACCGAAGAAGAGATCGCCCAGGCCGAGCGCAACTTCGAGGAGATGGAGGAGTTCTTCCGTGCGCTCATGGCCGAGCGCCGGGCTGCGCCGGAAGACGATCTCCTGTCCGCGCTCATCGCCGTGACCGACGAGGAGGACGGCCGCCTCTCCGAGGACGAGATGCTCTCCACGGTCTTCCTGCTGTTCTTCGCCGGCTTCGTGACCACCACCAACGTGATCGGCAACGGGTTACTGGCCCTGTTCAAGAACCCGGACCAGCTCGACCGGCTGTGGGCCGACGGGTCTCTGGTGGAGAGCGCCGTCGAAGAGTTCCTGCGCTACGACAGCCCGGTACCGTTCGTCGTGCGGGACGTCCTCCAGCCCGTCGAGATCCTGGGCCGGCGCCTCGAGGCCGGCGAGCACCTCGTCGTGATGCTGTCCGCCGCCAACCGCGACGCGGCCGTCTTCGCCGACCCCGACACCTTCGACATCGGCCGCACCGGCCACCAGCCCCTGACCTTCGGCTGGGGAATCCACCACTGCCTCGGCGCCCCGCTGGCCCGGCTGGAAGCCCAGATCGTCTTCGCCCGCCTGCGGGAACGGTTCGCCCGCCTCGAACTCCTCGACGACGACCCGCCCCGCGTCGTGTCCTTCCTCCGCGGCCTGCGTTCGATGCAGGTGCGGGTGACGCCCCGCTGACCTCACGGGCTGCCGGCTGTTCCCGTACTCTCAAAGTCGATGAAGAAGCGGGAACGTGTCGTCCAGGTGGCCACTGTCCTCGGCGAGCTCATGGCCGGCGAAGCCAAGCTGCGCTGGCGCCGGAGCCGCAACGGCATCGAGGACCCCGAGGAATTCGAGCGGATCCGGGCCGCCGCCCTGCGGGAGACGCTGGAGCGCCTGGGGCCCCTCTACATCAAGGTCGGGCAGGTGCTGTCCACCCGGCCCGACATCGTCTCCCAGGCCGTCATCGACGCCCTCCAGGACCTCCACGAAGACGTCATGGTGCGGCCGTTCTCGGAGTTCGAACCCGTGCTGCGGAGGAGCATGGGCGAGGGCTGGCGCTACCAGTTCAAGGACATCGACACCGACCGGCCCCTCGGCGCCGCCTCCATCGCCCAGGTCTACGCCGCCACCACGACGGCCGGGCGCGACGTGGTCATCAAGGTCCAGCGGCCGGGCGTGGCCGCCTCCACCCGGCTCGACATGGAGATCCTGGCTCAGGCGACCAAACTGGCCATGAAGCGGGCGCCCCACATCGCCGAGATCTTCCAGCCCGAAGCCATGCTGGAGGTCGTCTTCGGAGCCATGCGGCCGGAGATCGACTTCACCATCGAAGCGGAGAACATCTCCGAGTTCCGCGACTGTATGGAGCGCTACGAGCACCTCACCGTGCCCGACGTGATCGACGTCACCAAGGAAATCCTGGTGATGTCCCGGGCGCCGGGGGTCTCGATCCGCGAATGCAAGCTGGAGGAGTTCAAGCGCGACGAGCGGGAGGCGATCGGCCGGGAGTTGTGCGAGATGCTCTTCCGGGGCTTCATGGTCGACGGCCTCTTCCATGCCGACCCCCATCCCGGCAACGTCTTCGTGGCGCCGGGGGAGAAGGCGACCGTCATCGACTTCGGGATGATCGGGCGGATCGACCGGCGCATGGCGTCGGGCTACACCCGTTTGATGATGGCGATGGCGCTCAACGACGGCGAGCTGGCCGGCCGGGCGTCGATCGAGATGGGCACGCTGACGTCCGGGGCCGACGTGGCCGGCTTCATTGGCGACATGCAGCGGGCAGTCCCGGCCATGGCCAACCAGTCGCTCCAGAACATGGAGTTCGGCAGCAACTTCAACCAGTTCCTCATCTTCTGCTCGCGGCGGGGCATCGCCACCAACCCGGCCATCGCCCTGTTCGGCAAGGCCTCCGCCAACCTGGAAGGGAGCCTGCGCCGCTTCGCCCCCGAGCTCACGCCTTTCGACGTGTTCCGCGACATGGCCGGGGGCATCATCCGGGACCAGGCCCTGCAGCTCAACTCGCAGGAAGAGCTCGTCCGGGTGGCCAACGAGGTCTTCACGGCCGCCCGCTCCATACCCGAGCAGGCCCGCTTCCTGGCCCAGCAGATCACCAACGGTCAATTCGTCCTGCGCACCCGCGACGATTCGCAGACGATGGTCCAGAACCGGGAGGACGCCCGGGCCAAGGCCATGCGCCGCACCATGATCGGCATCGCCGCCGCCGCCGTCTGGGCGCAGCGGAAGTACCACCCGCCGTCGCAGTAACGAGCGCCGCAGCCGGCGATATCGGGCGGGTCCGCTTCAAGCAAGGCAGCGGCAACGAAGGGGTCGGCGGGCGAACTGGCGTTCGTGATGTCCGATTACCCCGGCCTTTTGAACGCCAGAACGACCGGGCCACCCCCGCCCAAGTCGATGTAGAAGCCGTGGTCCTCGGTGACGGACACGCCTTCACAGGCGGCCCGGAGCAGGAACTCGAACTTGTCCCGTTCCTCCTGGGAGTGGCCGGCCAGGCGGCCCCGGACGGCCGCCACCGCCTCCTCCCGTTCGGCCGACAGTCGCGGCTGCACCCGGGCCGGGTCCGCCTCGTCCGGCTGGCCGAGGTACCCGCGCAGGCTGTCGAGGACGGGCGTGGGGTCCTCGATCCAGGCGGGCTCGGACATGGAGAACCAGGTGGACCCCCGGGCGCCGTAGCGGTCGAGGAAGTCGTCGAGGGCGGCCAGGAACCCTTTGCCGGCCACGGTCTGCTCGAGCCGATCCCGGGCGCCGGCGGCGGGGCCCCGAAGCACGTCGCGCACCTCCGCGTCGACCACGGCCAGGTCGCGCAGCCGCCACAGCGAATGGCCGATCTCGGTGGTCTTGTTCGGGAAGCCCTGCACGAGTTTCCAAGCGTCGAAGGGGGCGTCGCCGCCGAGGAGCTCCCGGTAGCAGAATGGCACGGAGTGCACATAGTTAGGGCAACGGAGTGTTGTCCCTACAGAGCCTGGAGAACCACCAGGACACCCATCCCCGCCGCCAGGGTGGCGACGACGTTGTTCGTCCGCCCGGCGACGAGGGCGGCGAGGACGCCGGCGGCGAAGCGGGGGTGGGTGAGGTCGATCGAGCCCTCCGGCCGCATCAGGGCGGGGACGACCAGCGAGGCGAGGGCGGCCGGCGGGATCTGGCGGAGGAGGCGCCCGACGCCGGGCGGCACGTGGGCCAACCGGTCGGCGGCGGCGATGAACGAGGCCCGCATGGCGAACGTGCCCGCGCCGGCCAGCAGGATCGTGGTCCAGACCCGGTTCACGCCGTGGCCGCCCCCTTTCTCGGGGGCACCCCGGGCCCCGGGCGGCGTTCGAGGGCGATCTCGGTGAGGGCCCCGCCGGCGATGCCCATGACGGCCCCCACGATGATCGACAGGTGTCCGGCCCCGGCCTCGGCGGAGAGCACGGCGCCCAGCCCGCCGCAGACCGCCGCCACCGCCGCCGGCCGGCTGTTGACGGCCGGCACCAGCAGCACGAGGAACACCAGGGGAACGGCGAAGTCGAGGGGCAGGCTCTCGGGCACCGCCGGCCCGACCAACGCGCCCACCAGTGTGGACGCCTGCCACGACGACCAGAGCAGCCCGCCGGCGCCGACCATGAACCACACCCGCCGTCCCGGTTCTCGTGCCTGGGCTGCTGCGTCGTCGGGCCACCGGGTGATGGCCACGGCGTAGACCTGGTCGACCAGCAGGTAGGCGCCGAGCAGCCGCCGCCACAGCTTCTCGCCGGCCAGGAACGGGGCCAGCGAGGCGCTGTAGAGCAGCATCCGCAGGTTGATCGTCCACGCCGCCAGCACGGCCACCAGCACGGAGCCGCCGTCGGCGAGGACGTCGATGGCGGCCAGCTGGGAGGCGCCGGCGAACACGATGGTGGAGAACCCGAGGGCGGCGCCGGTGCCGAGGCCGCCGTCCGCCGGTGTGGCTCCGGCCACCAGCCCGAAGGGGACGACCCCGATCAGCATCGGAGCCACGGCCCGGGCGCCGGCCCTCATCTCATGGGAGTCCATGCCCCATCTTGGCGGGCCCGAACTACAACACGCCGCCTTCGGGGTCCTCGTCCCATCCGTCGGCGATCCCGGCGAAGGCCCGGTCGACCGTGTCGGCTCCGAGGTCGGGCGGACCGAAGTCGTCGAACACCCGGCTCAGGAGCAGGTCCTCGGCCTCGATGCGCATGAGGTCGGTTTTGCCGAACCTGGTCTGGGTGCCGGACACGAGCCGGTTGGCGTGGCGGAGCCGGGCCCGCTCCAGCGCGTTGCGCACGCTGCGGGCGTTGGCGAAGCGGGGCTGGGAACGCCGGCGTTCCAGGTAGTCCTGGAACACGGCCTGGGCTTCGGGGGAGAGCTCGTAGTGGGCTTCGCCCAGCATGAGCCCGCCGATGTCGATGAGCTCTTCCAGCTTGTACTCGGGGAAGTCGATGTGGTGGGCGATGCGGGAGCTCATACCGGGGTTGGACTGGAAGAACTTGTCCATCCGGTCCTTGTAACCGGCGAGGATGACGACGAGATCCTCCCGCTGGTTCTCCATCATCTGGAGCAGGATCTCGATGGTCTCCTGCCCGTAGTCCCGCTCGTTCTCGGGGCGGTGCAGGTAGTACGCCTCGTCGATGAAGAGCACGCCGCCCATGGCCCGCTTGACGACCTCTTTGGTCTTCGGGGCGGTGTGGCCGATGTACTGGCCGACGAGGTCGTCGCGGGTGACCGACACGAGGTGGCCCCGGGCCAGGTAGCCGAGGCTGTGGAGCAGCTCGCCCATCCGCATGGCGACGGTGGTCTTGCCCGTCCCGGGCGGGCCGGTGAAGCACATGTGCAGCGTCGGCCGGATGGTGTCGAGGCCGAACCGGCGCCGGAGCCGGTCGACGAGGAGCAGGGCGGCGACCTCCCGGATGCGGGTCTTGATCGGCACGAGGCCGACGAGGTCCGAGTCGATGCGGTTGAGCACCGCATCCACGTCGAGCTTGGCCCGCTCCTCCTCCAGGTCGACGATGGCGTCGTCCGGGAGGGCCTCGCTGCGTTCGGTCTCACCGGCCATCGTCAGTGCCCGTTCTGGTACCGCTCGCCGTGCGGCTTGGCCGCCGCATAGGGAGAAAGCGTGTAGTTGACGTGGCGGTCGCCGGCCTCCTGGCGCAACAGCTGGAAGCCGGGCTCGTGGGCCGGCCGCTGCACGATGAAGTCGAGGGCGGTCGTCTGGCGGCCGGCGCTCGGGTCGTTGGCGACCACCTTGATGTACTGGTTCGGGAACGCCTCCCGGCACTTGTTGACCTCGTAGAGGATGGCGGCGGGGTCAAACGTGTCGAAGGCCGGCAGGCCCCACATCTCCCAGTACACGTTGCGGGGGTGGGGGTCGTCGGTGAACTCGACGGAGATCGCCCACCCCTGGTTCTGGCAGTACTCGACCTGGGCCTTGATCTCGTCGTCGGTCAGGTCGGGAAGGAAGGAGAACGCCCCTTGCGTGACTCGCATGTCAGCTCCTAGACCGCCGTCGGCGTCGCGACGACGTCGGGGGTGTCAGTGGACTCGTAGTTGAAGCTGATGTCGCCCCAGGTGTCGAGGGCGGTCTGCAGCTCGGGGCAGCGCTTGGCCGCCCCCTTCAAGATCTCGTCGCCTTCGGCCAGGTAGTCGCGGCCCTCGTTGCGGGCCTTGATCATCGCCTCGAGCGCCACGCGGTTGGCGGTGGCCCCCGCCGCGATGCCCATGGGGTGGCCGATGGTGCCGCCGCCGAACTGCAGCACGACGTCCTCGCCCAGGTGGTGGAGCAGCTGGTGCATCTGGCCGGCGTGGATGCCGCCGGAGGCCACCGGCATGACACCGGGCATCGAGGCCCAGTCCTGGTCGAAGTAGATGCCGTTCTGCGGGTTGGCGGGCACGTGATCGAGCCGCAGCGTGTCGTAGTAGCCCCGGATGATGTCGGGGTCGCCTTCCAGCTTGCCCACCACGGTGCCCGAGTGGATGTGGTCCACGCCGAGCATCCGGCACCACTTGGAGATCACCCGGAAGTTCACCCCATGGTTCTTCTGCCGGGCGTAGGTGGCGTAGCCGGCCCGGTGGAGGTGGAGCAGCATGCCGTTCTTCCGGGCCCATTTCGACATGGACGTCATCGCCGTGAAGCCGACGGTGAGGTCCTGCATGATGATGACGCTGCCGAGCTCCTTGGCGAACTCGGCCCGCTCGTACATGTCCTCCATCGAGGCGGCGGTCACGTTCATGTAGTGACCCTTGACCTCGCCGGTCTGCTCGTTGGCCCGGTTCACGCCCTCGATGGAGAAGAGGAAGCGGTCCCGCCAGCGCATGAAGGGCTGGCTGTTGATGTTCTCGTCGTCCTTGGTGAAGTCGAGGCCGCCCTTGAGCGCCTCGTACACCACCCGGCCGTAGTTCTTGGCCGACAGGCCGAGCTTGGGCTTGACCGTGGCGCCGAGCAGCGGCCGCCCGAACTTGTTGAGATACTCCCGCTCCATCACGATGCCGTGCGGCGGGCCGTCGAACGTCTTCAGGTAGTGGATCGGGATGCGCAGGTCTTCCAGGCGTAGAGCCTTCAGAGCCTTGAACCCGAAGACGTTCCCGATGATCGACGACGTCAGGTTGGCGATGGAGCCCTCTTCGAAGAGGTCGAGGTTGTAGGCGATGTAGGCGATGTACTGGTTCTCGATACCCGGCACCGGGTCCACCCGGTAGCACTTCGCCTGGTACTTCTTGTAGTCCGTGAGTCGGTCGGTCCACACCACCGTCCAGGTGGCCGTGGACGACTCGCCCGCCACCGCCGCCCCGGCTTCGATCGGGTCGACGCCCGGTTGGGGGGTGATGCGGAAGGCGGCCAGCACGTCTGAGTCGGCGGGCACGTAGTCGGGTTCCCAGTAGCCCATCTTGGCGTAAGGGATGACCCCCGCACCCCAGCGCTTCTCGCCCTCCAGCGCCTGCTGCCCGCGGCCGTCGCTGCCCATGGTTTCTCCGATCCTTCGCCCGCCTCGGGCGGTTCCGGGTGATCCTGCCAGGACGTAGATCACTTGTCTATTGAGTGTTCTCCGGTTTATGATCATGTGGAATTTATGAGTAGGGGCGCCACGTGACCATCGGGCAGCTGAGAACGTTCCTGGCGGTGGTGGCCACGGGGTCGGTACGGGCGGCGGCCGAGAAGCTGGTGGTCACGCAGCCCGCCGTTTCCGCCGCGTTGGCCGCCCTGCAGCGCGAGATCGACGTGGCCCTGGTCGAACGCAGCGGACGGGGGCTGGTGGTGACCCCGGCCGGCCGGACGTTCGCCGATCACGCCCGCCGTGCCCTCGGCCTGCTCGACGCCGGAGCGGCGGCCGCG
>CAZCVW010000081.1:1215-11568 GCA_964502185.1 uncultured Burkholderiales bacterium | reverse complement strand
AAGAGGGCACCGAGCCGGCTGTCGAGGTGGCTGACGTCGAAGCCCCAGTAGATGGCCCGCTCGATCTGGGCCCGGCACTCCTTGCGGACCTCGTCGATGTCGGCGTGGTCCCACAGGTCTTCGAGCGTGCGGGGAAAGCCGCCGTCGCCGTCGAGCAGGGAGGGGGAGTGGCTGGCCGGCCCCCACCGGTAGGTGTCCCACTCCGAATTGAGAGTGAGGTGCACGCCCACGTCCTCACCCCGGTAGGAGGCGGCGGCGCTGCGGGCCCACGGGGCCGGCACCATCAGCGAGGCGCTGCGGGCCAGGCCGTGGCGCAGGGCGTCGTACACGCCCACGTTGGAGGCGTGGGTGAGCCCGAGGTCGTCGCCGTTGATGATGATGAGCTTGGTTTCGGGCGGGTACCCGAGCCGCTCCACCAGGCTGGTCACGGACGAAGGGTACCCCGCGGCTTTTGAAGCAGGCCGGGCTCTGGGCAGGCTTCCTGCAATGCCCCGGGGCCTCAGCCGGCCACCCGGAGTACCAGCTTGCCCTGGGTGCGGCCCTGCTCGCCGATCTCGTGGGCCTTGGCTGCTTCGGCCAGAGGGAGGACGGTGTCTATCTCGGGGCGGAGCTTGCCTGCGTCGACGAGAGCGCCGATGCGTTCCAGCGAGGCGTAGTCCGGCTCGACCACGATGCCGGTGGCCCGGAGGCCCTGCTCCCGGGCGTCGGTGAGGACGGAGGGGTCGGAGGCGGACGGCACCACGACGAGCATCCCGCCCGGACGGAGGCTGGGGAGCGAAAGGCGCCCGGCGTCGCCGCCGACGCAGTCGAGCACGACGTCGATATCCCGGACGGTCTCGCCAATGTCGACGGCGGTGTAGTCGACCGGCTCGTCGACGCCGAGGCGGCGGAGGAAGTCGTGCTTGGCCGCCCGGGCGGTGCCGACGACCTCCGCCCCGAGCGCCTTGGCGATCTGCACGGCCAGGTGGCCGACCCCGCCGGCGGCGGCGTGGACGAGGACCCGTTGCCCGGCCTGCACCTGGGCCGTGTCGACGAGCGCCTGCCAGGCGGTCAGGGCGGCCAGCGGCAGGGCAGCGGCCTCGAGGTGGTCGAGCGTCGACGGCTTGCGGGCGAAGTGCCGGGAGGGCGCGGTGACGTAGCCGGCGTAGCCCCGGGCCGGATGGGGGAAACGGGGCATACCGTGGACCTCGTCGCCCGGGCTGAAGCGGGTGACGCCGCCGCCCACCGCCTCCACCACGCCGGACACGTCCCAGCCCACCGTCCAGGGCGGAGGGCCAAGCAGCTTGGCGACGCCACCCCCGGCCCGGGTCTTCCAGTCGACAGGGTTCACCGCCGCCGCCACGACGCGCACCAGCACCTCGGTGGGCAACGGCTCGGGGCGCTCGACTTCCCGCCGTTCGAGCACCTCGGGGCCGCCGAACCGGTCGAACACCATCGCCTGCATGCGCTCACCCATGGGCCACGAGGTTAGTGAACCGCACCCCGCCCGGACCCGAGAAACGATCGTTGTACAGGCAACGCGTTACGCAGCCGGAATCAGCCACCAGCCGTTCGTTTCGCCCGGAATGCCTGAATCGGCGAGCGTCATGGGGTCCCCGCCCGCCCGTTTCACTATCGGGTGGGCTGTGTTGACCGCGGGCCGGTGCCACAATGGCGCGGTTCTCCTCGACAGCGTCACCCCCGACGGTCGCCGAGGGAGTGGAGCGCATGGAAACGATTCCGATGTCCGACGAACCGAAGCCCGGGCGCCCGGTCGACAGGGTGGGCCGCATGGCCGACCGCAAGCGCCGCCGGCGTCTCGCCGCGGCCCTCGCCGCCGCCGGTATCGCCGCGATCACCTTCGCCGTCGCCGGCCCGTTCGGCTCCGACTCCGCTCCCGCATCCTCGAACACCGAGGGTTCGCCGGCCACCGGCGGCGCCCAGGGCCCAGGCACGGGTACGGGCACCGCCAAGCCGCCCAGCACCGCCCCCGGTGGTGTCGGTGTCGACCCCGAGAAGACGGGGCTTCCCGCCATCCCCGCCGAGGGCGGCCTCGTCCGCAGCGGCACCAAGGAAGAGGGCTGCTTCGCCGACGTGCGCTCGTACCTCGAGCAGTGGCACAAGACCGGCGTCGAGCCCGACCCGTGCTTCCTCTCGCAGCCGGCCAGCGACCAGAGCCAGCCGAGCGGCGTGCAGCGCACCTACAACGGCGAGCGCTTCTGAAGCGTCTCGCCCCGGTGGTAGCACCAGAGACGGTCGACGACCTCGAAGCCTTCGCTCAGATATAACGCCAGAGCCGGCCGCCAGTCGCGGCGCTTCCGGGCGTCGTGGTCGACGAACAGGATCGTCTCTAGGGCACCGGCTTCGCAGAGCGCATGGCGGGCGACCCGCAGCAGCTGGCGCCCATGGCCCTTCCGCTGGTGGGCGGGGTCCACCTCCAGCCACCACAGCAACCCGAGGCCCGGTACGGGCTGCCCGAGTTCGGCGCTGCCCACCACCTCGCCCTCGGAGAGCAGCTCGATCATCAGATCCGGTCCCTGCCCCCGTTGGCGGAATTCCGACTGCGGCGCGGGGCCGGCCTCGGTGGCCCGCAGGTACAGCCAGCTCTCCTCGCCGGCGAAACCCTTGGCCGCGAGCGCGTCATGGGTGACCGGCCGGGCCAGCCGGGGGAGACCTTCGAGGGCCACCGTCAGTTCGGTGGGGAAGGCGAAGCCGTAGAAGGGATCGGTGCGCTTCGCCCCCCTCAGCAGGCCGGCGAGGAGGAGGTCGAGCGTGCGGCGGTCCTCCCGGGCGTGGAGCCACAGCAGGTACCGCTCGCCGCTGCGCCGCCGTCCGGTGGCGCCGGCCCCCAGCAGTTCACCGGTCGGGCCCTCGGCCGCGAGTACCCGCATGGTGGCCAGTTGCTCCCACGACCACCCGTCGATGGTGGAGCGCCCGGCCAGCACGGTGGCCACCATCTCGGGCGTGCAGGGCGGCTGCCCGGGGAGGCGGTCGGCGTCGACGAGGGCGCACAGCGGCCCGACGTCCCCCGGGCCGAACGGGCGGATCCTCAACGGAGCCGGGCCGTCAGTCGAAACAGAGGACGACCTTGCCGAAGGTGGCGTCGGCGGCCACGAGGCCGTAGGCGCGCTCGACGTCGGCGACCGGGACGACCTCCTCGATCACGGGCCGGACCGTGCCGGCGGTGAGGAGGGGAAGCGCGTGCCCGGCGAAGGCGTGGGTGGCCTCGGCCTTCTCGTGGGTGGGGCGGCTGCGCAGCACGGTGCCCCGGATCGTGAGCCGCTTGCCCATGAGGGTGAGCATGTCGAGCTCCGACCGGCCACCGGCGATGACGCCGACGATGACGATCCGGCCCTTCGCCGCGGCGGCGGCGACGTCGACGCCCAGATACGGACCCCCGACCAGGTCGACCACGACGTCGACGGGCCCGCCGCTCTCCTCGACGATCTGGCGGGCGAGGGCGGGCGGATCGAAACCGCCGGGGACCGGAAAAGCGTGGTGGAGCCCGAGTTCCTTGGCCCGGTCCAGCTTCTCGGCGGTGCGGCTGGTGCCGATCACGGTGGCCCCCAGGGCGCAGGCCAGTTGGAGAGCGGCCGTCCCGACCCCCGAGGCCACGGCGTGGACGAGGACGCGCCCTCCCGGGTGCAATCCGGCCTGGGTGACCATGGCGTCCTGCGCGGTGATGAAGGCTTCCGGAACGCCGCCGGCCTCGACCAGGTCGAGGTTGTCGGGGACGCGGCTGCACAGCGATTCCTCCGTGACGAGATACTCGGCCTGGCCGCCCCCGGCGACGATACCCATCACCCGGTCTCCGGCGTGGAGGCCGCAGACGTCGGCCCCGGCGGCCTCCACCACCCCGGAGAACTCCAGGCCGGGGATGTCGGCCGGAACGCCCGGCGGTGCCGGGTACCGCCCGGCTCGCTGCAGCAGATCGGCCCGGTTGATCCCGGCCCCGTGGACCCGGACGAGGACCTGCTCGGCGGTCGGCTCGGGGATGGGGCGGTCTTCGACCGAGAGCCGGCCGCCTTCGTGAATGACGACGGCGCGCACGGCGGACGAGCCTAATCTGTGCCGGTTACAACCAAGGGCCGGCTACATCCAACCGACGGCGCTCTCGAGGAGATAGCGGCTGACCGCCAGGCAGCGGTCGAACGCCTCGCAGAGCATCTCCTCGCCTTCGAGGATCCGGGCCAGGGAGACGTCCTGGCGGGCCACCACCGTCAAGCTCCGCTGCGGGGCGTCGGTGGCGGCCGGGATCGAGTCGATGGCGGACACCTCGAGAGGCAGGTCCGCGCCTCCCACCCCGGCCAGTTCGGTGGCCAGCACCAGCAGGTCGGGCCCCTTGGCCAGCGGGGGCAGCATCCACGTGAAGGTGAGGACGAAATGGAAGCCCTCCGGGGGGTGCGCGTCCTCGGGCAGGCCGTTCACCGCGTCCTCGAAGGCGAGGAGGGTGCGAGGGTCGACCTCCAGCGCCAGATGGAGGTCGACCGGACCACCGCACCCTTCCTCGGGGTGCAGGTCGACCTCCCAGTTCTGGCGGAGCGAGTACGTCTCGAGGAAGTGACGCTCGTCGTGGATGTGGAAGCCGTGCCCGACGGCGTGGTCCTTCAGGTCGGCGATATAGCCGGCGACGTCAATAACAGCCAAGAGGCGGCCTCCCACCCATCCGAGTCGAAGGCCCCATCCTGTCAGCTCCCGGCCATGTCCGGTTCTACGGGCGCACCGCCGGCTTCGGTTCGACGGGCGGCATCGTGCCGGGGTCGACGGCCGGCTCGATGCCCCCACCGCTGCTGCCACCGCTACTGCCACCGCTACTGCCACCACTTTCGGGCTCCATGATCTTCATGGGCGGGGGCGCAATGGCGTCCGGGTGAAGGGCCATCACCGTGGTCTCCCAGCGATCGCCGCTCTCGAAGTGGCCGATGAAGCGGTAGGCGGGCACCAGGTGGAGGACCATGCTGTCGGCGTCGGTGTACACCGGCATGGCGGTCAGGCTCCGCTCCACCGAGGTGATGGTGACCACCTGGGGCTCGGCCGGCTCGACCGTGCAGCCGGCGTCCCGGCACGGCATCGGCATGCGCCCGACGGCGACGTCTTCCTCGATCGGCATCGGCATCGTCATCGGCGTCAGCATCGGCACGGGCCCGCCGTACGCCCCGCCGCGGTTGGAGCGCAGTTCCTCGAGGGCGGCGTCGACGCCGCGCAGCTCGAAGTCGCCGGCCCGCTCGAACCGGGCCAGGGTCCCGTAGAGGTTCTCGATGCGGCCACGGCCGCCCACCGTCACGTTCCAGGGGGCCCAGTCGGTGTGGACGCCGTCCAGCACGGGGGCGAAGGTCACGTTCCAGGCCTTCACGGGCGGGGGCGGCGGCGGGCAGTCCGGAGCGAAGCCCGGCGCCCCGTCCGGCGCCATCACGGGAGCGCTGGGGGCAGTCGGGCCGCTCGACACCGAGGCCTCGTTCTCCCGGGCCAGCTTCTCGGCCTCCATGGTCTTGTCGTCCATCCCACCCGATGTGGCGCAGGCGTAGCCGTATCCGACCTCGATCTCGAAGCTCTTGGTCTCCCAGTCGCCGGACAGGGCGCCGAGGCCCTCGAGGAGCCGGGTGGCGATCTGCCTGGCCTCGGCCTCGGAGACAGCCAGCGGGGTGCCGGCGCCGTCGGTCATCTGCCGGTAGAAGTTGACCGACCAGCCGTCCGAGCCCGGGAAGGCGTTGAGGCTGCCCTCGGTGGTCTCGAGCACGAAGCCGTTGTCCCGGTGGACGATGTCGCCCTTCAGGCCGACGGCGGTGGCGACGCCGGCGAAGTCGTCGCGGTCGAAGTCCTGGGCGACCGCTTTCCAGGCCGGCGCCCGCCCGCCCAGTTCGGGAAGGTCACCCTCCACCTCGAACTCCATCCCGGGCCAGCCGGGAGCGATGCTCATGGCCGGCGCCACCATCTTCGCCTGCTCCGAACCGGCGATGGCGGTTCCGTTGGTGGCCAGCGCCAGGCGGGCCGGCGCGTCGTTGCCGCGGGTGGCGACGGCGACGCCGGCGGCCAGGGTCGCCAGTAGCGCGACTCCGGCGACAGCCGCCTTGGCCTTCCGGGGTCGGGGAGTGGGGGCGACGGTTTCGATCACGGTTCCTCGCTGACGGTCTCGCAGACGATCTCTTGGGGGGTCGCCTGCTACGACGGCCGCCGCACCGGTCCGGTTCCCGAAAATCGCACCCCGAGCGCGAAGAACCTCGCAAACAGTGTTCGGCATCGGTGAGCGACCTCGGAAGCGCCGGCGGCGAGTACCGTGGCGGCGTGTCGCTGGACGGACACCCAGGGACCGCGAGAGGGCTGACCTTCCTCGATGGAGATGTGTCCGAGGTCTCCCTCGACGCCGAGGAGGCGTCGGCGTTTCTCAACATGGTGGGCGGCTTGGAGCGTGTCACCGTCTCCGCTTGCCCGGCCTGCCGGAGCCGGGTATTGGCCGCGGTCGCCCTCGTGGACCTACTCGATGCGGCCCCACCCCACCCCCGAGCGGCGGAACTCGTCGAACTCGCCGACGAGGCGCCCACGCTGCACGTCTACCTGGTGGACGACGGCGCGGACTGCAGCCACGACCGCTGGCTCGACCCCGGCTTCGCCGAGTGGGCCGAGGCCGTCGCCGACTAGCGCGGGATCTTCGTCCGTTTGAACTCGTTCAGCCGGACGTCGGGCACCAGATCGAGGGCCTGGGCCAGGTCGTCGACGTTGCCCCGCTCCATGATGCGGACGAAGACCGCCTCGTCGCCGTCGATCAGGGTCGGCACCCCGAAGACGGCGTAGCGGTCGACGGCCTCGGTGTGCTCGGCGGCCAGCACCGCCGCCGGGCGCCCGGAGGCGACCTCGGCCGCCACCGCCTCGGCGTCGAGGCCGACCTTCTCGGCCACGCTGCGCAGGACGGCTTCCTCGGCGATCTTGTGACCCTCGTCGTGCCGGGCGTGGAAGACGCCGAGGTGGAAGTCGAGGAACTGCTCGGGGAAGGTGTCGCGCACGGCGATCCCCCACAGCAGTGCCCGGACGCCGGTTCCCGCCTCGTCGATCTCGCGCTCCCAGACCGGCGTCTCGCCCTCTTCCACATGGACCTGGTCGAGCGAGAAGGCCATGAAACGCACGTCCCAGTCCTTGCCCGCCCGGAGTCCGGCGACCAGGGCCTCGTGGGCGTTACGGGCGAACGGGCAGCGGTAATCGAAGGTGGCGCCGAAGCGACGGGTCACGGTTCCCTCCAGGGTGGCGGAGTCTGCAACGGCTCAACTACCCAGACGGCCGGTTCCATTCCCGGCTGGTCCATTCCTGGCTGGTTCCGTTTCGGCGGGTGCTCCGGCCTGTCCGGCGCCAGCCGCCGGGCGATCCTCCCGAAGACCAGGCCGAGGGCGATGCCGGCGAGCACATCGGAGGCGTGGTGGAGGCGGACGTAGATCCGGCTGAAGGCCACCAGCCCGGCCAGGCCGTAGTAGGCGGGCCCGAGCGGGTCGCCCTTGGCCAGGTAGGCGGCGGCGGTGAAGCCGCTGGTGGCGTGGCCGGAGGGGAACGCACTGGTCTTGGGGTGCCGCAGCCCGAAGGGCAGCCGCCCCGGGGGCGCTTCGCTTTCCGGCCGGAGCCGTCGGAACGCCAGTTTGACGGGGCCGTTGGTGAGGGCCGACTCGGCCGCGAGCAGCGCGGCGAGGCGGGCGGCGGACCCCCTGGGGCCCCGGCCGGTGGCTTCGCGGACGGCACCGATGGCCACCCAGAGCAGGCTGTGGTCGGCGGCGCTGGAGAGCGGGTAGACGACGGCGTCGAGCGCCCGCGACCGGCGGCGGCTCACCGCTCTGTCCACCGCCCGGTCGAAGGCCCGCACCCGGGTGGCCAGGGGGTGCGACCGCCAGCGGAGCCCCGTCATTTTGGGGGATACCCCCCGCCCCCCGGGCAATCGGCAGTGTTCGGCACCGGAGCGCTATCAGCCCACCGGGGCGAGCGGGGCGAGGAGCTCGACGGCCCGGGCCGGGTCGCCGCCCCAGGCCGGGCAGTAGGCGCGGAAGGCGCACCAGTCGCACAGGCGGCTGGTGTTGGGCCGGAAGTCCTCCCGCTCGCAGGCCCGCTCCAGCGCGGCGTAGAGGGCCAGGGCGAGCCGTTCCGTGCCCGTCACCGACTGCTCGCTCGGGCGGGTCGAGATGATCTCGGGCTTGGACAGGTACATGAGCTGGATCCGCACCGGGCGGCGACCGAGCAGGCGCTCGCACAGGAGCGAGTAGAAGTGCACGCCGCCGAGCCGGTCCTGCTCCCGCCCGACGAGGGGGACGCCGCCCGTCTTGTAGTCGGTGACGACCAGCTCACCGTCGGGGTCGAGCTCGAGGCGGTCGATGATGCCGCGGAGCTTGAGGTTGCCGACCTGCACGCTCATGCGCAGCTCGAGGCCGATGGGGCGGACCGTGGTGGGGTCCTCGATCTCGAAGTACCGCTGCAGCAGGGCCGCGGCCTGCGCGTGGAACTCCTCGAGCTCGTCGGCGGTGAGAGCGAGCCCGGCGAACTCGGGGTGTTCGGCCAGCTCGTCCCGGGCCAGGGCCAGGTCGGCCAGCGCCACCTCGACCGTGCGTTCCTCCGGCCGGTGCAGCATGAGCCGCTCGAGGGCCCGGTGGACCAGGGTGCCTTTGCTGGCGGCGGGGGAGGGAGGCTCCGGAAGCTGGTCGATGACCGAGAACCGGAAGGCCAGAGGGCAGTGCTTGAAGGCCGAAATCTTGCTCGGAGAGAGGGTGGGGGGCAGCGGCAGGCTCATCTCAATCGGAGGCTACCGCGAGGGTGAGACAACAATGTGGCTCCGCTGAGCCGGAGATTGGGCCGGGGAGAGGAGCAGCATGAAGGTCGACGGAACCGTGATGACGCCGGACATGGCGGGCATGCCGGAGCGGGCGCGGCATCCCCGACGACGTCCTCGAGGCTTTCGCCGTGGTGGGCAAGCCCGAGGAGTTGCCCCGCCTGGTCCAGAACCGTTTCGGCGGGTTGGTCGACCGGGTGTCCTTCTACGCGCCCTACCGGTCCGACCCCGAGCGCTGGGCCAAGGTGGTGGCCGGCTTCAAGGCTCTGCCAAACACACGGCCTGGGCCATGACGGCCTGGATCCGGTGCCGCACCTCGTCGGCCCGCCCGGCGGCCACGAGGGCGATGAGCTCGTCCTCGGCGTCGAGTACCTCGGCCCAGGCCCGGGCCCACGTGTCGAAGTCGACCGTGTAGCGGGGCAGCATCTCGGCCCGGACCTCGCCGATCAGGTCGAGGAGCACGCCGTACTCCGATCCGAACCGCTCCTCGAGGCGGCGCCGGACCCGCTTGGCGAACGCCGGTGACCGGCCTCCGGTCGACACCGTGACGAGGAGTTCCCCTCGACGCAGCACCGAGGGAACGGCGAAGTTGCAGTTCTCGATGTCGTCGATGCTGTTGCAGAGGATGCCCCGGGCCTCGGCCTCGGCGAACACGGCCGCCGTCACCTCGGCGTCGTCGCCGGTGACGAAGACGAGGAAGGCGCCTTCGAGGTCGCCCGGCTGGAACGGCCGCTCGACGAGTTCGACCGTGCCGCGGCGGGCCAGGTCCGACAGCCCGGCGGTGAACCCGGGGGCGATCGCGACCACCCGGGCGTCGGCGTCGAGGAGGCCGCGGGTCCGGATCTCGGCGGATGCGTCGCCCCCGACCACCACGCCGCGGCGGCCGGTCAACTCCAGTGCGACGGGGTAGCGGAAGGGCATGCTGGCGATGGTAAGGGCCGATGCGTACGAGAGCGTTCCGGCCTCGTTGCCGGCATGTAAATTTCTGGCCCGGGCAGTCTAAGCTACCCATCGGTAACCCTGGACAACTGAGGAGCCTGGACGACTGAGGAGGCTGTATGCCGGACGACATCGGGAGCCGCGAAGAACTAGGGGCCATGATCGAGGGGAAGTCGGACGAGGAGATCAACGCCGGCGTGGCGGAGCGGGGCACCGAGAAGGTGCTCGGCCAGATCTTCGACTTCATGGCCGGCCAGTTCCAGGCGGACAAGGCCGCCGGCCAGTCCGCCGTCATCGGCTGGGACATCACGTCGGCCGAGGGCACGCACCGTTACCAGCTGAAGGTGGCCGACGGAACCTGCACCCCCGTCGCCGGGGGCGATGACGCCGCCCGAGTCACCCTCGGCATGGCGCTGCCGGACTTTCTCCGTTTCCTCACCGGCAAGCTCGACGGCATGCAGGCCTTCATGACCGGCAAGCTCAAGCTCTCCGGCGACATGATGTTCGCCCAGGCGGTTCAATCATGGTGGGCTAGTCAGTAGCTGAGCGCAACGTCCGGGAGGAGCCGACGCCATGGGCTAATTTCCCCACACCCGATCAGGAAGGCAATGGATGGAAACGGCCACGGCTCCCCCGGGCGC
>CAZCVW010000081.1:0-1115 GCA_964502185.1 uncultured Burkholderiales bacterium | reverse complement strand
ACGACCAGGTTGTGCGTTAGGGCGGAGGTGTCGCCGACCCCGACGGCTCCGCCTCGGCGAGCAGCTCGCTGCAAATGCGCACGCAGTCATCGCAGATGTACCGGCCGGGTGCCCCCGAGATGAGGCGGCGATCGCCGCTCTGATGGCAACCGCAGAACATGCACACCATGATCGGCGCTCGTGTCGCCGCCCCAGACGCGTGATCAGCCATGGCGCCGATCCTAGCGCCGCTCGCCGCCGATCTTGCCCGCCGCCAGTGATGTTCGCCCAAAGTATGCAGAGCTGGTTCCGGACCTAGCTCCGGCCCGCCATTTCGCGACTGCGCAAGAGGCTTCATCAAGACGGTTGGCGGCGTCATGAAGGGATTCTGGTGTTTCGTCGGTGGGACCCTGGTGTTCGTTCCGGATGACCAGGTCGTGCGTCAGAGCTGGGTCATCTCGCCTGACCGTGTAGGGCCGTCCTCGTCGGCCGGGGGCTCCGGAGATGAGGCGGTGACCGTCCCCCTGCACACAAGCGCAGAACACACGCCTCGGCCGTGCTCCGCCTGGAATGGGGCGAGATCATGCGCTTCTGTTCGCCGTTCCGTCCCGCCACCAGCCGGATGGGAGGCCGGGGGCGTGGACCGCCACTTCGACCGCCTCGCATCCCGTCGCCAGGCGTCGGTCATAGGTGATGACCCCCTCGAGGTCGACGCCGAGCTCCAACGCAGCGGCGAGATGGAGGGCGTCGAGCGTCCGGAGGGTCTCTGGCCCGACCCGGCGAGCCGCGGCAAAGGTCGTCTCGCTCGGAACGATGAGGGTGATCGCCTCCAGCGCCTCGACGATCGCGTCCCGGTCGAGACCGAGGCGGCGGGCGGCCCGGTGAGCTTCGACATCGAGCAGTGTCGAAGACCACAGGTCCGTCGCTTCCAGCTCGACCCGCAGCTCCTCGGACTCCTCCTCGGCCACGACCAGTTTGAGGAACGCCGAGGTGTCGAGGTAGTGCACCGTCAGCGGTCGGAGCGCAGGTCGTCGATCACCGTTCCGGTGGCGGAGGCGACCGGCGTTGCTGGCCGGAGGGCCGACACCGACCGGATGGCGCGACGGGCCCTCCCGGCCGCGACCAGCGCGGCTGCG
>CAZCVW010000080.1:0-11609 GCA_964502185.1 uncultured Burkholderiales bacterium | reverse complement strand
GCCCCGGCGGCGCCGGGAGGGGGCGGTTCGGGATCACCTTCTGGCCCGCCGGTGCCCGCCGCCGGCGGTGAAGCACCGGCCAAGGCGGCGGTGGTGACCAAGGGACAGGGCTTCTCCGACACCACCATCAAGATCGGGGCCACGTTCCCGCTCTCCGGGGCGCTCGCCTTCATCGGCCAGCAGAGCGTAGGCGCCATCGACGCCGCCGTGAAGATGATCAACGCCCGGGGCGGCATTCAGGGCCGCAAGCTGCAACTCATCTCCTACGACGACGGGTTCGACCCCGGCCAGGTCGTCGGCAACGTGAAACGGCTGTGGGAGCAGGACAAGGTGGCCATGGTGTTCGCCTTCGTCGTCGACTCCGCCAACGACTACGTGAAGGCGAAGAACATCCCGTTCTTCACCTTCGGCGGGAGCCCGGGCGGCTTCGCCACCAAGTACCCGACGATCATCCCCGTGGGCGGCAGCTTCCTGACCTGGGGCCAGCAGGTGGCCCACGCAGTGACCAAGTACATGGACCGCCACCCGAAGGTGGTGGCCGTCATGACCGACAGCATGATCCTGAACACTCAGGTCACCGCCAAGTACATCGAGGACTACTGGCGCAAGCTCGGGGCCGAGAAGGTCATCATCGAGCCCGTCAACATGACCCAGGGCGACTGCAGCTCGCAGGTCCTCAAGTACCGCCAGGAAGGAGTGGAGTACTGGGACTGGCAGTCGTTCGCCTTCGTCCTGTGCATGCCGGCCATGGAGCGCCTCGGCTGGAAGCCGCCGCTCGGCATGGGTGGCCCGGTGGCCAGCATGTCGGTGCTCAGTAGCGCCATCGGCAAGTCGATGGAGGGCGTGGTGGCGGGCGCCCCGGCCGACCAGTTCGACGGCCGGCCCCGCTTCAACGGCCCGACGAAGGGTCACCTGGAATACACCGAGGCGATCAAGAAGTACCAGCCGAGCCTCAACAGCCCGGACCACTTCAACTCGCCGACCACGATGGCCTACTGGATGGCGGCCAAGTACGTCTTCGAGGGCGGGCTGAACGGCGCGGCCGAGAAATACTCAGAGCTCAGCTCTGACGCCCTGCTCAAGTGGATCTACCAGTCGAAGAACTTCGACACCGGGATCTCGACGCCGATCCGGGGCTTCGCCCCCGACTGCAAGCAGGGCAACAACACCACCTGGTGGGGCCTGTGGAAGTGGGACGAGGCCGGCCAGAAGCTGACGAACACGCCCCTGACGCCCCACGTCGACAACAGCTGGTACACCGACGACCCGTGCTTCATGACCAAGGTGGCCAACGAGGTCGTCAAGTAGTGACGGCCAGGAACCTCGTGTGCAAGGCCGACGAACTGGCGCCGGGAGAGTTCCGCCGCCTGGAAGGCGACCATCAGCCCGTCGCCGTGATCAACGTCGACGGCAAGTTCTTCGCCATCGACGACACCTGCACCCACGAGAAGTACGCCCTGTCGGAGGGCTGGATCGAAGGCGACACCGTCGAGTGCGCCCTCCATATGGCGAAGTTCTGCATCCGCACAGGGAAGGCGCTCTGCCTACCCGCCACCCGCGACGTGGCCAGCCACCCCGTCGAAGTGCTCGACGGTGAGGTGTGGGTCACCATCAACCAGGGGGAAACCGCATGAGCCGACCGAACTTCGGCACCAGGGAGCTGTACGACGCCCTGGCCGAGAACCTGAACCAAGACCCGAAGTGGCTGGAGAAGGCGAAGGTCCTCAACTACACGATGACCCATGTCTACACCGAGCCGCTCAACAAGACCTTCACCTTCCGCTTCGAGGGCGGGAAGCTCCTCGACGTGGAGGAACGGGACGGCCCGGCCCCGGCGGACTTCGTGCTCACGGCGACCCCCGAGATCTGGCAGCGCATGCTGGTCGACCAGTCGATCACCCCCCAGGTGGCCATGGTCACCCGGAAGATCGCGGTCGACGGGAAACTCTCCGTCCTGCTCAAGAACATCAGCGTCTTCAACTACCTCCTGGCCGTGCTCATCGGCCTCGAGCCGAAGATGGACCCGAACGAGGAGTGAAGCCGACGAGTGTGCCGGCGAGTGTGCCGGCGAGTGTGATCGACCCGGAGATCGCCCAGCACTACCGGTCGAAGGGATGGTGGCGGGACGAGACCCTCTGGGACGACGTCGCCGGGGCCGCCGCCCGCCACCCCGACAAGGTGGCGATCGTCAGCCACCACGTCGCCACCGGCCGCTCCGAGGTTCTGAGCTACGGGCAGCTGGCCCGATACGCCGATCGCTTCGCCGGGGCGCTGCTCGAGCTCAACGTGGCCCCCGGGGAAGTGGTCAGCTTCCAGCTGCCCAACTGGTGGCAGGTCGCCGCCCTGCACCTGGCCTGCGTGCGGATCGGGGCGGTGGCCAACCCGATCATCACGATCCTGCGCCGGCGTGAGGTCGGGTTCATCCTCGAGCGGGTCGGCGCCCGGGTGTGCATCGTGCCCGGTGTCTTCCGGGACTTCGACCATGCCGCCATGGTGGCCGGCATCAAGGCGGACCTTCCCGGCCTGGAGCACGTCTTTGTGGTGGGAGGCACCGGCCCGGAAGGCACCGAGGACTTCGAGGCGTTCTTCTGCGACACCCGCTGGGAGGACAAGCACCCCCCGGCCGAGCTCGACACCCGCCGCCCGTCGGCCGACGGGCCGGCCCAGATCATGTTCACCTCGGGCACCACGGGCGAGCCCAAGGGCGTGCTCCACACCCACAACACGATGGACACCGGCCTGCGGGCGGTCTCCGAGCCGCTGGGCCTGGGCGGCGACGACGTCGTCCTCATGTTCTCGCCCCTCGGGCACCAGACGGGTTACCTGTACGGCATGTGCATGCCGCTCAAGTACGGCATGAAGCTCGTCCTGCAGGACACCTGGGACCCCGAGGTCATGCTGCGCCTGGTGGCCGACGAGCGGGTGACGTGGACGATGGGCACCACCACCTTCGTGCTCGACGCCTGCGCCGCCATCGACCGGCTCTCGGGCGTGGACCTGTCGTCGCTGCGCTACTTCACCTGTGGCGGCGCCCCCATCCCGCCCAAGGCCGTCACCGAGGCCCGGGCCAAGCTCGGCACCCAGCTGGTGGCGGTGTGGGGCATGACCGAGATCGGGGTGTGCACCACCACGCGGCCCACCGATACCGACGAGAAGGTGTGCGACTCCGACGGCGTGCCGAGCGAGTGGGTGGAGCTCAAGGTCGCGCCCGGGGGCCCGGGGGTGTCCCCCGACGAGACAGATGGACTGCTCCTGGTGCGGACACCCTCACAACACCTGACCTACTACGGCCGCCACGACCTGTACGAGGCCAGCTTCGACGAGGACGGCTGGTTCGACACCGGCGACCTCGCCCGCCAGGACCCCGACGGCTACATCCGCATCACCGGCCGGTCCAAGGACCTGATCATCCGGGGCGGGGAGAACATCCCGGTGGCCGAGGTGGAGGCCGCGGTCATCTCCCACCCGAAGGTCCACGAGGTGGCCGTGGTGGCCTATCCGGACGAGCGCCTCGGCGAGCGGGTCTGTGCCGTCGTCGTCCCAGCCGGGGACGAACCGCCCACCATCGAAGAACTCCGCAGCCACCTGGCCGAGCTGGGAATGGCCAAGCCGTTCTGGCCGGAGCGCCTCGAGATACGCGATGCGCTCCCCAAGACGGCGTCGGGCAAGACCCAGAAGTTCAGGCTGCGTCAGGAGCTGGCCAGCTCGTGACAACGGCGCCGGTCGCCCTCGTGACCGGCAGCACCCGGGGGATCGGGCGGGCGACCGCCCTCGAACTCGCCCGGCGGGGCTACGACATCGTCGTGCACTACCGCCGGGAGGCCGAGCTGGCCCAGTCTGCGGCCAAAGAGATCGAGAATCTCGGGCGCCGGGCTCTCGTCGTCCAGGGCGACCTGTCCGACGTCGAGGTCCCCGCCCGCATCGGCGCCGCCGTGGGCGAGACGTTCGGCCACCTCGACGTGCTGGTGGCCAACGCCGCCGCCAGCGCCTTCAAGCCGCTCATGGAGCTCGAGGCCCGCCACCTCGACCTCACCTTCCGCACGGTCGTCCACTCGTTCTTCCTCCTGTCCCAGCAGGCCGTGCCCCTCATGGAAGGCCGGGCCGGGACGATCATCGCCATCTCCGGCATCGACACCATGCGGGTGATCCACAACCACGGCCTGCTCGGGGCGGCCAAGTCCGCCCAGGAACAGTTGGTCCGCTACCTGGCCGTCGAGCTCGCCCCTCACGACATCGCCGTGAACGCCCTGCTGCCCGGCTACGTCGACACCGACTCCTACCGGATCTACGGCGAGACCAGCTACCCGGGCGGCGTCGAACCCATGAAGGCGGCGGCCGAGGCTGCCACCCCGGCGGGCCGGGTGGCCACCCCCGGAGAGATGGCCGAGATCATCGCCTTCCTCTGCACCCCCGCCGGCCGCTGGCTGCGCGGCCAGGTCATCGTCGCCGACGGAGGCATCACCCTGCCGTGGATCTAGACCCGGCCCCTCCGGCGAACGCTCAGGTAGCCACCTTCCCTCACCAGGATTCCCCGGCGCCCAGAGAGCCGGCGACGAGCGAAACCGCGTCGTCGAGCGCCTCGACCCGTTCCTTCAGGTCAAGAACGCTCACGTACAGCGCGGCCAGTTCGGCGTCACTCAGACGTTCCAGCGCCTCGTCCAGCGGGTCGAGCAGGTCTCTCATGCGGGCCGGTATACCCGCCGGTCAGAGCGACAAACCACGCTGAGTAGCAACTTGCGGTGCTTGAGGTGAGAAGGGACGGTTTGGGTAGAGAATCGCCGTATGGACTTCCCTCTGCGCATCTTCACCGAGCCCCAGCAGGGCGCCACCTACGAGACGCTCCTCGCCGTCGCCACCGAAGCCGAAGCCCTCGGCTTCGACGCCTTCTTCCGCTCCGACCACTACCTGCGAATGGGCGGCGACGTGACCGTCCCACCCGGCCCCACGGATGCCTGGATCACCTTGGCCGCCCTGGCCCGGGACACGAGCCGCATCCGCCTCGGCACGCTGGTGACCTCGGCCACCTTCCGCCTGCCCGGCCCGCTGGCGGTTTCGGTCGCTCAGGTCGACGCCATGAGCGGCGGGCGGGTGGAATTCGGGATCGGGGCCGGCTGGTTCGAAGCCGAACACACGGCCTACGGCATCCCGTTCCCCGACGTGCGCGAGCGCTTCGACCGGCTGGAAGAGCACCTCGAGATCATCACCGGCCTGTGGAGCACCCCGGTCGGGCAGCTCTTCAACCACAACGGCAAGCACTACCAGGTGGTCGACTCACCCGGGCTCCCCAAGCCCGTCCAGCAGCCCGGCCCGCCGCTGATCATCGGAGGCACCGGCCGGCGCCGCACCCCGGCGCTGGCCGCCCGCTTCGCGGCCGAGGGCAACGTGGCCTTCCAGCCCGTCGAGTCGTTTCGCGAGATCCAGGGCCGCTTCACCGCCGCCTGCGAAGACGCCGGCCGTGACCCCGCCTCGCTGGTCCGCTCGGCGGCCGTCGTGATCTGCTGCGGCGCCGACGAGGCCGAGTTCACCCGCCGGGCGGCCGCCATCGGCCGGGAACCAGGCGAACTGCGGGAGAACGGCGCGGCGGGCCTGCCCGGCGAGGTCGCCGAGCGCCTGGCCACCTACCGGGACTCCGGCGCCCAGCGCCTCTACCTGCAGGTCCTCGACCTGAGCGACCTCGACCACCTCCGCCTCATCGCCGCCGAGGTCGCGCCACAACTCGGGTAGAGGGCCGAGTCGGGCCACCACCAGGAACTCGGGCCGATCGACGTCCGGCGGCCGGAGGCCGTAATCCCCCGGCTCCACCCCCCAGATCGAGACGTCCACCAACCCAGAAGCCTCCATCATCAGGCGCAGACCGCAGGTAGGCGCCGCCCAGGTGGTCGGCGACGTCCTCGAACCAGTGGCGTGGTTCGCTCAGTGCGGCCCGCTCAGTTGCTACTCGGGGACAGGTCGGCCAGCACCCCGGCCAGGTAGGCCCGGTCGATCAGGTTGCTCTTGGGCAGGGCGGCGAGGGCGGACAGCACGAGGGCCTCCTGCTCGTCGGTACCGGCCGCGCCGAGCAGGTCGAGCAGCACGTCGTTGGCGGCGTAACGGTCGATAAGCCCCTGTGGCGCCAGGCCGGACAGCACGGACTGGACCCGCTCTTCGAAGCTGGCAGAAGTGGTGGCACTCATCGATCCTCCCGGGAAGTACTGGTGACGTCTGTGGGAGGACTCATCGGCAGGCGAACAGGTGAACTTGACCGTTTCGCCCCGGACCGGCGGGTCGGCCCTCCCAGACCATCGAGCAGACGTTGTGAGCACAATGCGATCTCTTCGACGGCGGCGGCGAACACGGCCTCATTGGCTTTGGACGGCGTGCGATACCCGCTGATCTTGCGCACGAACTGCAAGGCGCCGGCCAGCACGTCCTCGTCTCCGGCCAAAGGATCGCCGCGCAGCGTCTTGATGCTCCGGCACATGGATCCACCGTAACCGTCGCCCCGTCCCCTCGGTGCCGCGGGAGCACTAGCCCGGGACCAGTCGAGAAATGGCTCCACCGGGCCATTGGCCCGGCACGAACCGGGACCGATCATTCATTTACGCCACCAGCGCGCCCGTCCCCGCCGCGCCCGAGGAGAACCGTCTCAGCGTGAAGGCAGCCCAGCCCCTGACTGTCGGTCTCGCATCCGCCGAGCCTGGATACCGGCTGCTCTTCGACGCGAACCCCGGCCCGATGTGGGTCTACGACACCGAGACCCTCCGGTTCCTGGAAGTCAACGAGGCGGCGCTGGCCCAGTACGACTACAGCCGTGAGCAGTTCCTGGCCATGACGATCCTGGATATCCGCCCGCCCGAGGACGTCCCGGCGGTGCTGAGCCGGTTGATCAGTGTCGACGACGCTGGCCGTCAGGGGACCCTGCAGGCGGCGGAGGCCCTCTCCGGTGTCTGGCGTCACCGCCGCCGCGACGGGTCCCTCCTCGACGTGGAGGCGCACTCCGCCCCCGTCCGGTTCGAGGGGCGGCCGGCCCGGCTCGTGCTGGCCCTCGACGTCACCGCCCAGGTCCGGCTCGAGGCGGCCCTGGGCGCCACCGACGACCAGCTCCGGGAGGCGCAGGCGCTCGCCCAGGTGGGGAGTTGGGAATGGAACATCGCCGGCGGGCAGGTGCGCTGGTCGGACGAGCTCTACCGCATCTTCGGGCTCACGCCCCAGGCGTTCCCAGGGACCTACGACGCCTACATCGGCTTCGTCCACCCGGACGACCGCGCCGCCACCGAAGCCGCCATCCAGACGACGCTGCACACCGGCGAGCCGCTCGACTTCGAACACCGGATTGTCGTGTCGACCGGCGAGACGCGTTGGTTGCAGTGCCGGGGCCGGCTCGACCGGGACGGGGACTGGCACGTCCGCATGACGGGCGCCTGCCAGGACATCACGGCCCGGCGGGAAGCGCAGGAGGCCCTCTCCCGGCTGGCGCTGCACGACCCCCTCACCGGGTTGCCGAACCGGTCGCTGCTCATGGACCGGCTCACCCAGGGACTTCTCCGGCTGGGGCGGAACGACGCCGTCCTCGGCGTCCTCTTCGTCGACCTCGACCGGTTCAAGACGATCAACGACCGCCTCGGCCACGCCGTCGGCGACCAGGTCCTCATCACCGTCGGGGCCCGGCTGCGCGACGTACTCCGCCCCCACGACACCATCGCCCGCCTCGGCGGGGACGAGTTCGCCGTTCTCTGCGAAGACCTGGTTGACACCGACGCGGCCAGCATGCTCGCCCAACGCATCCTCGACGCCCTCGAGCAGCCCATCCGGGTCGCCGACCTGCCCGGATCCAGCCAGGAGATCACCACCTCGGCCAGCATCGGCATCCGCACCAGCGCCCGGGCCGACCTGACCGCCGACGAACTGCTGCGCGACGCCGACATGGCCATGTACCGGGCCAAGGAGACCGGCCGGAACCGGATCGAAGTGTTCGACCATTCCGCCCGGTCGCGCAACGAGGCGCGCCTGCGGACCGCCGAGGAACTCCGGCGGGCGCTCGAGCTCGGTCAGCTGCGCGTGTTCTACCAGCCCGAGATCGGCCTCGGCCCGATGACCCCCACCGGCCTGGAGGCCCTGGCCCGCTGGCAGCACCCCACCCGGGGCTTGCTGGGGCCGGCGGAGTTCATCCAGGTCGCCGAGGACACCGGCGTGATCATCCCGCTGGGCGCCTGGGTGGTCCGCCAAGCCTGCCGTGACCTCGTCGACCTCGACCGCACCAGCACCGTCGCGCTGTCCATGTCGATCAACCTGTCGGCCCGCCAACTCGGGTCTCCCGACCTCGTCGGCCTGGTGAGCGACATCCTGGCCGAGACGGGCCTCGACCCCGGCCGCCTCTGCTTCGAGATCACCGAGAGCATCCTGATGGACGACGTCGAGTTCGCCATCGAGGCGCTGGGTGGCCTGCGCTCGCTCGGCGTGCGCCTCGCCATCGACGACTTCGGCACCGGGTACTCGTCCCTCGGCTACCTCCGCCGCTTCCCCGTCGACGTCGTGAAACTCGACCGGGCCTTCGTGGCCGGCCTCGGCTCCGACTCGGCCGCCGATGCCATCGTCGCCGCGGTCATCAACCTGGCCCACGCCCTCGGGCTCCAGGTGGTGGCCGAAGGCGTCGAGACGGAGCAGCAGTTGACCGTCCTGTGGGCGCTGCGCTGCGACCGGGCCCAGGGCTATCACTGGAGCGCGCCGCTCCCGCCGGAGGCCGTCCGCGGCTGGCTGGAGGCCCAGCCGGCCGACCTCGAAGCGGAGCCCCTCGATCTGCGCCCTCTCCTGTCCGAACGCATCAGCACGCGGCGGGCTGGCAACGGCGATGCGGGCGGGGACCGGCCCGTCATCCTGCGCACGCCGGCCAGCCTGGCCACCGCCTTCGCCGACGCCGGGGCCGTCCGCAGCGTCATCGACCACCTGCTCTCCAATGCGGTCAAGTACTCGCCGGCCGACCGTCCCGTCATGGTCAGCGCCGCCTCCGACCGCCGCTGGGTCCGGGTCAGCGTGGCCGACTACGGGATCGGCATGACGACCGAGGAAGCGAACCGTTGCTTCGAACCGTTCTGGCAGGCCGAAGCCGCTCCCGACCGGAGTGGGACGGGGGTCGGCCTCTACATCGTCCGCTCCCTCGTCGAGGCGATGGGCGGGCACGTCGCCGTGGTCAGCGCCCGGGGGGCGGGTTCCACCTTCACCGTCGCCCTGCCCCGCTCGGCCCGGGGAGCCCAGCGGGGCTTCGGGCCCGGCCCGCTCCGACCCGGCGTCGGGGAGGACTCTTCCATCCGCGAGTTCATGCGCCAGATCGGCGTCCCGAACAGGAGGGGCGGATGACCGCCGCCTTGGCTCTCACCAACCTTGTGCTCGGCCTGGCCTACACCGGCTACGGAATGATGACCGCCCTGGAGATGAAGCGCGACTGGCGCACCTTCGGGTTCTCCCACTTCGGCGCGGCGTGGCTGGCGATGGCCTTCACCTGCGGGCCCCACCATCTGGACCACGGCCTCCACCTCGCCCTCGACGGGCGCACCGGCGGGCCGATGGACCTTCTCGCCGTCGTCGTCGGGCTCCCGGTGGGTGTCGTGTGGCTGTCCTTAAGGGTGGAGGCGTTCGTCGGTGGTCGGGGCGACCGGTTCATTCCCGGCGACCCCCGGTGGCTGCGGGCGCTGCCGGCGGTCACCGCCGTTTACGTGGCGATCCTGCTGGCGGGCGCGGCGGCGATTCTCGCCGGACCCCGGGAACGGCCCTCGGCCGTGGTGGCCAACATCGCGCTCGTGGTCGTGTACATGGCCGTGGGCTGGTGCGTGCTGCGCACCCAGCTGGCCAACCGCCCGGCGATGGGCGGCTGGTCGGTGTCGGGCCTGTGCCTGTCGATCATCTTCCCGACCTGCGCCGTGATGCACGCCGTGTGGGCCCTGTACGCCGTCGACGGCCGCTACGAGCCGGACGGCCACGGCCTCGTCATCGACTGGCTGTCGATTCCCGCCGCCCTGTACTTCCTGTGGGTCGTCCACCGGCTCTACCGCGACGCCCTCCGGGACTGGAACGACGGTCCCGACGAGGTGCCGGTCCACGTCGAGCCGCTACCGGTCGAGGTGGCCTGACCGCGCCGCCGGGGGCCAACCCGCGTCACCGGAGGGTGGCGCACACGGCGGACACCTCGAAATGGGTCTCGCTCTCCTCCGCCTCGGTGCCCTCGTCGGGATCCGGCTCGTCCGGGCCGGGCTCGCCTGGGCCGAACTCATCCGGGCCGGTTGGATCGGGCAGGAGCGGGTCGGGTCCAGACTCCGGTTCGGGGGCGGGCGGCTCCGGTGCCCGGACGAACACGGCCGTCCAGCCCGACGGGCCGGCCGGCTCGCTGGCGGTCAGTAGATAGCGGGTCTGGTCCTCGTCGATCACGCGGGCGCCGCCGCCCAGCACCATCTTTCCGGGTGAGCAGCGAGCCGTGCCCTCCGCCCTGTCGTCCGAGGCCAGGAAGTTGGCCCGCACGATCTCGTACCCGGACAGCTCGCCACCGGCCGGTGGGCCGGTTTCCGACTGGGCCATGGCGGCTCCCGCCCACACGGCGCCTCCCAGCGCCAGCGCCGTTGCCACCAGGGTCCGCAGGCGAAGCGGCATCGCGTCCTCCTTCAGTCCTCGGCGACGGGACCGATCCGCTGACGTTACCGCTCTGCGAACTTAGCGCCACCACGCCTTGCGGCGGCGGGAGCGGGCGTTGGTCACCCCGAAGCCGACCGCCACGGTCGCCGCGAACGTCAGCAGGCTGTCCCGGGCGTTGGCGGCCGTGATGGGCCGGAGGCGGGGGACGAGCGCCGGGGCGGCCAGTTCGCTGTCCACGGCTTCGCCGGGGAGCTCGAGGACTCCGGGCAGGTATCCGCCCACCGCGGCCGACTGGCGGCCGACGGCCAACCCGGCCGGCGCGGCCATGGCCAGTTCTGCCTTGTCCCTGTTGGGGGAGCGAGACGACGCCGTCGGACGGTTCCGGGAGACGGTACGTCCCTGGACCGAGGTGGGGACCTCCGGCAACCCTTCGTCTCCGGCCGCGGCGGGTGCCGGGGTCGGCGGCGGATCGAAGATGGTCGGCAGCACGGCGGGCATGGGGAGTGAAGCCTCCGGAGCGACCACGGGCGCCTCGTAGGGGGGCAACGGCGCCTCCGGGGCAGGGCTGGGCGCGGACCCGCCCGGCGTCTCAGCCGGATCCACCGGGGCCGGCTTCGGCGGCTTCGGCCGGTTCGGTTTCTCCTCCCGGGGGCGCACCGGGGTGTCGCCCCTCGGCACCACCACGACCGGCGGCTCGTCGGAGCCGTTCTGAATCGTGGTCGAGGTGGTGGGCGACGGGCCCGCCGGGGAGCAGTCCCGGGCGGTCGTGGTCGGCGCGGGCGGCGTCGTGGTCGTCGTCGACCCGTTGCCCGGGGCGGTGGTGGTCGTCGTGGTCGACGGCGCGGACCCCGTCGTCGTGGTCGTCGGGCCCTGACCCGGCGCGGTGGTGGTCGTCGTCGGCGCCGGGGGCGCGGTGGTCGTCGTGGTGGACGGCGCGGTGGTCGTCGTGGTGGACGGCGCGGTGGTCGTCGTGGTGGACGGCGCGGTGGTCGTCGTGGTGGACGGCGCGG
>CAZCVW010000079.1:1275-11717 GCA_964502185.1 uncultured Burkholderiales bacterium | reverse complement strand
CCAAGCGGGCCCGGGCGGAGGCGGAGTCGACGGTGAGCCGGATCGACGGGAACCTCGGCTCGAAGCTCACGATGAAGTACCCGGCCGTCTACCTGACCGGCCCGAAGGCCCACGGGGAAGTGCTGTCGGTGGCCTACGCCGGCGCCGCCCAGCACCAGGACGCCGGGGCCAAGATGATCCACGCCGCCTCCGAGACGACGAGCATCATCGAGTCGAAGTCGATCAGCAAGGACGGCGGCCGGACCACCTACCGCGGCCTCGTCCGGGTCGACCCGGGCTGCCACAAGGTGAAGAGCCACGTCCGCTGCGACGCCCTCATCCTGGACGATCTCAGCCGGTCGGACACCTACCCCTACATGGAGATCGAGGAGCAGGACGCCCGCATCGGGCACGAAGCGACCGTCTCCAAGGTGGGCGAGGACCAGATCTTCTACCTGATGGCCCGGGGCCTCTCCGAGCAGGCGGCCACGGCCATGATCGTCAACGGCTTCATCGAGCCCGTGGTCAAGACGCTGCCCATGGAGTACGCCGTCGAGCTCACCCGCCTGATCGAGCTCTCCATGGAGGGTTCGGTCGGCTAGGGCCACCCATGACGAAGAGCTGACGATGACGAACTTCAGCGTCGATGCGGCGCGCCGTCTCCCGGGTGAGGGTTGGTTGGCCGAGCGGCGCCTCGCCGCCGCCGAGCGGTTCGCGGCCGGAACCCTGCCGACGCCATCCGAGGAGGCGTGGCGCTACAGCCGCATCGACCAACTCGACCTCGGCCGCTTCCGTCCGGCCCAACCGGGGGACGCGGCCGGCTCCACGCCGCCCGAGGAGCGCCAGGACCGCGCCGCCTACGTGGTCTGCGTGAACGGCCGGGTCGTGCACCGCGAGATCGACGAGACGCTCGAAGCCAAAGGCGTCGTGGTCGCCGATCTGGCTGGCCATGATGGCGCCGGCCACGCCGGCGCCGAGGAGTGGGTGGGTCGTTGCTCGGCGAAGGCCGGTGACGCCTTCGTCGACCTCCACGACGCCTTCCTGACCGGCGGCGTGTTCGTGCACGTGCCCGACGGCGTCGTCGTCGACCGGCCGATCGTGATCCGCCACGAAGCCATCGGCGACGGGGTCGCCTCGTTCCCCCACACCGTGGTCGTGGCCGGGCGCGACTCCGAGGTCGGGGTGCTGGAGCGCTTCCAGTCCGCCGACGCCGATCACCTCGTCGTCCCGGTCACGGAGTTGCTGCTCGGCGACGCCGCCCGGCTCAGCTACCTCGGCCTCCAGGACCACGGCCGCCGCGTGTGGCAGATCGGGCTGCAGCGGGCCCACATCGAGCGGGACGCCACCTTGCGCTCCTCGGCCGTGGCGCTCGGCGGCGACTACGCCCGCCTGCGCTCCGAGGCGCTGCTGTCCGGGCAGGGGGCCAACTCCGAGATGGTGGCCGTCTACTTCGCCAACGAGTCGCAGATGCTCGACTTCCGGACCCTTCAGGACCACGACGCCCCGCACACCCACTCCGACCTGCTCTTCAAGGGCGCCGTGGAAGACGAGGCCCGCAGCGTGTACTCGGGGCTCGTCCGGCTGCGGAAGCCGGCCCAGAAGGCGGTCGCCGCGCAGACGAACCGCAACCTGGTGCTGTCCGAGGGCGCGGCGGCGGAGTCCGTCCCCAACCTGGAGATCGAGGCCAACGACGTGCGCTGCTCGCACGCCTCGACCGTGGGCCCCATCGACCTGGACCAGCTCTATTACCTGGAGAGCCGGGGCGTGCCGCCCGAGGTGGCCGAGCGCCTCATCGTGTTCGGCTTCTTCGAGGACGTCATCAGCCGCCTGGCTCTGCCCGTCCTGGCCGGCCGCCTGCGGGCCGCCGTGGCCCGGAAGTTCGAAGCGCGGCGCTGCTGCCACGCTGACTCCGGGGACAGGGACGAGGTCGCCTGACATGCCGGAAGTTCGAGCCTGTTCCGTCGACGACGTGAAGCCGGACTCGTCGATCCGGGTCGATATCGGAGGACACCGTCTCGCCGTCGTCCGTCTCGGTGACGACAGCTGGTACGTGCTCGGCGACCGGTGCTCGCACGCCGAGGCATCAATCTCGGAGGGCGAAGTTTGGCCGGACGAGAAGGAGATCGAGTGCCCCAAGCACGGGTCGGCCTTCTCGCTCGTCACCGGGGCGCCCATGACGCTGCCGGCCACGCAGCCGGTCCCGACGTACGAGGTGCGCGTAGACGGCGACGACGTCCTGGTGAGGCTGCCGTGAGCGAACTGGTCATCACCGACCTGCGGGCCAAGATCGCGGGCGGATCCAAGCAGATCCTGAACGGCGTCGACCTCCGCGTCGGCTCCGGCGAAGTCCATGCGCTCATGGGGCCGAACGGCTCCGGGAAGTCGACGCTCGCGCACGTGCTCATGGGCAGTCCCGAGTACGAGGTCACCGGCGGCTCGGTCACGCTCGACGGCGAGGAGATGCTCGGCCTGCCCACCCACGTGCGGGCGGCCAAGGGCTTGTTCCTGGCAATGCAGTATCCGACGGAGATCCCCGGCGTGGCCCTCGAGGCGATGCTGACCGAGGCGCTCACCGCCCGGGGGCTCGGCCTCGAAGGGCTCCACGAGCACGTGGCCGCCGAGGCGGTTTCTGTCGGCCTGGCCACCTCCGTACTCGATCGGGCCGTGAACGTGTCGTTCTCCGGCGGTGAGAAGAAGCGCAACGAGACCGTCCAGCTGGCGGTGCTCCAGCCCAAGATCGCCATCGTCGACGAGATCGACTCCGGCCTCGACATCGACGCCCTGCGCGACGTGTCCCGGCGCATCGAGCGGATGACCTCCGAAGACGGTCTGGGCGTCCTGGCCATCACGCACTACGCCAGGCTGCTCACGGAGTTGCGCCCCGACTTCACGCATGTCTTGCGCGACGGTCGGGTGATCCGCTCCGGCGGCCCCGAGCTCGCCGCCGAGCTGGAAGAGACGGGATACGAGGGCTTAACCGGCTAGCGGGACTAGCGTCCGGCCATGCGCTTCTTCAGCTTCCACCTGATGCCGTACACGGACCTGCCGGAGACGTACAAGGGCCCGGCGTGGATCACGTGCCCGAACGAGCTCTACGACCCGCAGGTCGGGAACCAGCTCTACAACCGGTTCATCGACGAGCTGATCATGGCCGAGGAGTTCGGCTTCGACGGCGTCTGCGTGAACGAGCACCACCAGAACGCCTACGGGAACATGCCGTCCCCGAATCTGATCGCCTCCATCCTGGCCCGCCAGACGAAGCGGGTGCGGATCGCCGTGATCGGCAACGCGCTGCCGCTCTACGACCCGCCGACCCGGGTGGCGGAAGAGTTCGCCATGATCGACGTGATCTCCGGCGGCCGCCTCATCGCCGGCTTCGTGATCGGCGGCGGGCCCGAGTACTACTCGTTCTCAATCAACCCGGCCGAGGCCCGCGAGCGGTTCAACGAGGCCCACGACCTGATCATGCAGGCGTGGACGAGGCCCGGGCCCTTCGAGTTCAACGGGAAGTACTACCGGATCCGCCACGTGAACCCGTGGCCCCGGCCGATCCAGCAACCGCACCCCGAGGTGTGGATCCCGGGGGTCGGCTCCCTGGAGACCATGGAGTTCGTGGCCAAGCGGCGCTACGCCTACATGGGCATCCCGTACTTCCACTTCGACACGTTCGAGCGCACCTACAAGATGTTCCGCCAGGCCTGCGAGGCGGAGGGCTACGAGGCCGACCCGCTCCAGTGCGGCGTGCTCGCCCCCATCTACGTCTCGGACACGGACGAAAAGGCCAGGGCGGAGTACGAGGAGCACTTCTGGTACTTCGTCAACCGTCTCCTGCCGGGCCTGACCGTCTCGCCCCCCGGCTACTTCTCGGCCCGGTCGCTGCCCAACGTCGTGAAGGCCGGCGCCTCCTTCATCACCGCCGTGAAGACCTGGGAGGAAGTCCGGCAGGGCAAGTTCGCCATCGTGGGCAGCCCCGAGACGGTGTTCCAGGAGCTGGCCGAGGCGACCCGGCGCATCGGGGCCGGCAACCTGCTCGGGCTGTTCCAGCTCGGCACGCTCCCCCACGAAGCCACCCGCCAGAACCTCGGCCTCTTCGCCGAGCAGGTGATGCCCCGCCTGCGGGCCGAGTTCCCCGACGGCCAGCCGATACCAATCGCTTCGGGCGCCGAGGCGGCGGTCTGATGCAGGAGGAGATGCTGGCCACCCCCGTCGGCAAGATCCAGCTCTTCCGGAGCGGGAACCGGTCGGGCCCGCCGGTCGTGTACCTGCATTCGGCGGGCGGCGAGGGCACCAACGCCGCCATCGAGGACCTCGCCACCGACCATGACGTCTACGTCCCGATCTTCCCGGGCTTCGGGGCGTCGGAGGGCCTGGACCAGATCGACGACATCGAGGACGCCGCCTTCCACCTCCTCGACGTGCTCGACGCCCTGGAGCTCGCCGCCCCGAACGTCGTCGGACTGTCGCTGGGCGGCTGGTTGGCGGCCGAGTTGGCCACCCGGTCGCCGGAGCGGGTCGGGAAGCTGGTGCTGTGCAGCGCCGTGGGCCTCTACATCGAGGGCGCCCCGGTGGAGCAGATCTTCGGGCGTTCCCCAGCCGAGATGGCCGGGCTGCTTTACGCCGACCTCTCCCACCCGATGGCCCAGATGATGCTGGCCGTATCCGACCAGGTGAGCGACGTCATGCGCCTGGCCGAGGTGCCGATGGGCCTGCTCATGCCGCTGTGGCAGTCGATGGCGGCCACCGCCAAGATCGGCTGGAACCCGTACCTGCACAACCCGAGGTTGCCCCGCCGGCTGCGCCGGGTGCAGGCCCCCACCCTCGTGGTCGCCGGCGCCGCCGACCGCTTCCTGCCCCGGGCCCACGCCGAGTTCTATGCCGGCGCCATCCCTGGCGCCCGACTGGAGATCGTCGAGGGTGCCGGCCACATGGTGCCGGTGGAAAAGCCGGCGGTCTTCGCCGCTCTGGTCCGGGGGTTCCTCGGAACGGGCTAGGCGCGGGCCGGTTCCTCGAGGCCCTGGGACAGGGTGTTCCAGGCCAGGGTGGCGCACTTGATGCGCACGGGGAACTTCACCACGCCCTGAAGGGCCTCGAGGTCGCCGAGGCGCACGCCTTCCATCTCGGCGGCGAGGGCGTCGCCGTCGACCTCGCCTTCGAGGCGCGACTCGTGGATCGACATCAGGGCCTTGAAGGCCCGGATCAGGCGCCGGGCTTCCTCGATCGACTTGCCCTTGACGGCCGCCCCCATCATCGACGACGACGCCTGGCTGATCGAACAGCCCTGACCGCCGATGCGCAGGTCGGTGACCGTGCCCGAGTCGCGGTCGACGTCGAGGTAGAGGACAATCTCGTCGCCGCACAGCGGATTGAAGCCCTCGAGCTTCTGGGCCGGCGGGACCGGTAGCTCGCCCCGGTTCCGGGGAGAGCGGTAGTGGTCCAGGATGATCTCGCGGTACAGATCCTCCAGACCTGCCATCAGTGCCGACCCTCCATCTGATAGGTGAACATCTTCTGGGCCGTTAGGTGAACATCTTCTGGGCGGCGGCGAGCGCATCGGACAGCGCGTCGACGTCGGCCTCATCGTTGTAGAGGTAGAACGAGGCCCGGGCCGTGGCCGGCACCCCGAGGACCCGCATGAGCGGCTTGGCGCAGTGGTGGCCGGCCCGCACGCACACACCCTCCGCGTCGAGCACCTGCGAGATGTCGTGGGGGTGGATGTCGGCGAACTCGAAGGAGAGGACGCCGGAGCGCTCGGCCGGATCGGCCGGACCGTGGAACCGGAACTTGTCCCCGAAGCGTTCCGTCAGGACCTCGATGGCGTAGCCCGTGAGGGACAGTTCGTGAGCCCGGATGGCGGGCATCCCAACGGTTTCGAGGTAATCGACGGCGGCGCCCAGCGCCACCGCTTCGGCGATGGGGGGCGTGCCCGCCTCGAACTTCCAGGGCAGCTCGGCGCAGGTGAAGCCGTCGAAGCGGACGTCGGTGATCATCTCGCCGCCGCCCATGAAGGGAGGCATGGCCGCGAGCAGCTCTTCTTTGGCCCACAGGACGCCGATGCCCGTCGGGGCGAGCATCTTGTGGCCGGAGAAGGCGAAGAAGTCGGCGCCGAGGTCGGTGACGTCGACGGTGAGGTGGGGCACGGCCTGCGCGCCGTCGACCAGCACGACGGCGCCCGCCGCGTGGGCGGCGTCGGCGACCGGGCGCACGTCGTTGATGGTGCCGAGCACGTTGGAGACGGCGGTCACGCCGACGAGCCGCACCCCGTCGAGGAGGCGGGGCAGGTCGGTCAGGTCGAGGTGACCGTCAGGGGTGATGGGGAGCCACCGCAGCTCCACGCCCCGTTCGGCGGCCAGCATGTGCCAGGGCACGACGTTGGCGTGGTGCTCCATCTGGGTGATGAGCACGGCGTCGCCCGGTCCGAGGTTCGCCCTGGCCCAGGAGTGGGCCACCAGGTTGATCGCCTCGGTGGTGCTTCGGGTGAAGATGATCTCCCGGGTGCTCGCCGCGCCGACGAAGCGGGCCGCCCGGGCCCGGGCCGCCTCGTAGGCGGCCGTCGCCTCCTCGGCGATGGTGTACACACCCCGGTGCACGTTGGCGTTCCGCTGCCGGTAGAAGTCGTCCATCTTGGCCAGCACGGCCAGGGGCTTCTGGGAGGTGGCCGCCGAGTCGAGGTACACCAGGCGCTTGCCGTGGACCTGGCGCTCCAGGATCGGGAAGTCGCTCCGGAGGTCGGGCAGGGCGGCGGTGCCGGTCGGGCTCATCAGGCGGCGCCGTCGCCAACGGGAGCAGTCCGGAAGGCTTCGTAGCCCTCGCGCTCGAGGCGCTCGGCGAGTTCCATGCCGCCCGATTCGACGATGCGCCCGTCGACGAAGATGTGGACGACGTCCGGGGTGAGGTAGCTCAGGATGCGCTGGTAGTGGGTGATGAGGAGCACACCCATGTCCGGCCGCACGCGGCGCACCTCGGTGATGCCGCTGGCCACGATGCGCAGGGCGTCGATGTCGAGCCCGGAGTCGGTCTCGTCGAGCACCGCCACCAGCGGTTCGAGCAGTGCCATCTGGAGGATCTCGGAACGCTTCTTCTCGCCGCCGGAGAAGCCGTCGTTCAGGTAGCGGGACATGAAGCTGTCGTCGATACCGAGCCGCTTCATCCAGTCCATCAGGGCGAGACGAACCTCGAGGACGGAGAAGTCGTCCATCCCCTTGCGGGCCCCCATGGCCTGGCGGAGAAAGTTCATGACCGTGACACCGGGGAACTCCTCGGGGTGCTGGAACCCGAGGAACAGGCCGCGCTGGGCCCGTTCCTCGGCGGAGAGCTCGGTGATGTCCTCCCCCTGGAGGAGCACACGGCCGCCGGTGACCTCGTAGGTGGGGCTGGCCATCAACGTTTTGGCCAGCGTCGACTTCCCGGAACCGTTGGGGCCCATGAGGGCGTGGACCTCGCCGGCGGCCACCCCGAGCGAGACCCCTTTGAGGATCTCGATCCCGGCGGTGCCGGCCCGGAGGTCATCGATTTGCAGGACGGGCGCTGAAGCCATATCCGGCAGTGTAATTCCCACTACGGCCGTAGTGGAAAAGTCGATGGTGCAGGAATCCCGCCTAGCGTGAGCTAGCTATTACCTTTGCCAACCCATGGTCAGCCCCTGGACGTCTGCTTCCAGCCCGAGTCTCGGCGGCAGCGGAGGGACGGTCACCCTCGTGGAGGGGCCGGCTTTCTGCATCTCCGGTCGTACGGGCAACATGCACTCCTCCTTTCCCGAGGGGCTCTTCTACCGCGACACCCGTTTCCTCTCCGAGATGGAGTTGCGGGTCAACGGCCAGGTGCCCGAGCCCCTGGCGGCCAACACCACGGACCCGTTCTCCGCGTCGTTCGTGCTGCGCGACCATCCGCTCCGGGGCCGGGCCGACTCGCATCTCGTCGTCTTCCGCCACCGTTACGTCGGACGGGGGATGCGGGAGGACATCGTCGTCCGCAATTTCGGCGAGGAACCGGCCTTCTGCTCCATCGAACTCGCCCTCGGGTGCGACTTCGCCGACCTGTTCGAGGTCAAGGAGGGCCGCGTCGAGCGCACCGGCGACCTCGGTCTCGAGTCCGACCGGGCCCGGATGACGTTCACGTACCGGCGCGGCCCGCTGCGCCGGGCGGCCTACATCGACTTCTCGTCCCAGCCCAAGATCAACGGCAACATCGCCTCCTACGAGCTGATCATCCCGGCCCGGGGCCAGTGGTCCACCTGCCTCCAGGTGACGCCGGTCATCGACAACACCCCCATCGAGCCCCGCTACCGCTGCGAGGTACCGGTCGACCGGGCGACGCCGTTCGAGCGGCTGGAGGCCTGGCGCCGCCAGCTTCCGGTGATCTCCACCGCCGACGACACCTTCCAGCGCCTACTGGCGCGGTCCACCGAGGACCTCGGCGCCCTGCGGATGTTCGACCCGGACCACCCGAGCCGGGCCGTCGTGGCCGCCGGCGCGCCGTGGTTCATGACGCTGTTCGGGCGGGATTCGCTCATCACGTCGTGGATGTCGATGATGGTCGATCCCGACCTCGCCCTCGGCACGCTGCAGACATTGGCCCGCTTCCAGGGCCGGGAGGTCAACCCGCTCACCGAGGAGGAGCCGGGCCGGATCCTCCACGAGATGCGCTTCGGAGAGGCGTCGGGCATCTCGCTGGGAGGCGGGAAGATCTACTACGGCACGGCCGATGCCACCCCGCTGTTCGTGATGGTTCTCGGGGAGCTGCAGCGGTGGGGCAACCGGCGGGGTGACGTCGATGCCCTCCTGCCCGCCGCCGACCGGGCGCTGGAGTGGATCGACCGTTACGGCGACAAGGACGGCGACGGCTACGTCGAGTACGAACGGGCCTCCGATCGGGGCCTGATCAACCAGGGTTGGAAGGACTCCTGGGACGCCGTCCGCTTCGAGGACGGCCGCCTGGCCCGGCCCCCCATCGCCATGTGCGAGATCCAGGGCTACGTCTACGCGGCCTTCGTGGCCCGCTCCCACTTCGCCACCGAAGAGGGCGACCACGCCCTGGCCGAGCGCCTGCGCAAGCGGGCGGCGACGTTGAAGGAGGCGTTCAACCGCGACTTCTGGCTGCCCGAGAAGGGCTGGTTCGCCATGGCGCTCGACGGCGACAAGGTCCCGGTGGACTCGCTGGCCTCCAACATGGGCCACTGCCTGTGGACGGGCATCGTCGATGAGGACAAGGCGCCGCTGGTGGCGAAGCACCTGCTGTCGCAACAGCTGTTCTGCGGCTGGGGCATCCGCACGCTGGCCGAGCCGGTCAAGGGCTACAACCCGATCAGCTACCACTGCGGCAGCGTGTGGCCGCACGACAACGCCATCGCCGCGGCGGGCCTCATGCGCTACGGATTTGTCGAGGAGGCGCACCAGGTGATGGCGGGCATGGTGGCGGCCGCCCCGTACTTCGACGAGCGCCTGCCCGAACTGTTCGCCGGCCTACCCCGGGCGCAGTTCCCCTTCCCGGTGGGGTACCCCACCTCGTGCTCGCCCCAAGCGTGGGCGGCCGCCTCGCCGCTGCTGTTCCTGCGGACGATGCTGCGGTTCGAACCCGACATCCGCAACGCCCAGCTCAACCTGGCTCCCGCCGTTCCCGACTGGATCGGGGCGATGGTGCTGGAGCAGATCCCGCTGATGGGCGGGAACCTGTCGATCCGGGTGGAGGGCGAGCAGCTCGAGGTGATGGAGGCGCCCGAGGGTTTGACCGTGGTCCAAGCCCCAAGGCAGGCGACCTTCTGACCCGGTTTGGGCTAGTACCCGCGGTCGACCCACTCCTGCAGATGGGGACGCTCGGTGCCGATGGTGGTGTCGAGGCCGTGGCCGGGCAGGACCATCGTCCCGGCCGGCAGCGTGAACAGCCGCTCGTCGATGGACCGGATGATCGTGGGGAAGTGGCCGCCGTTGGCCGTGTTTCCGGGGCCGCCGGGGAAGAGCGTGTCGCCGGAGAAGAGAATGGGCCAGCCCTCCAGGGCGAAGCAGATCGACCCGGGAGTGTGGCCCGGGGTGTGGACGGCGTGGAGCCGCAGGTCGCCGAGCTCGATGGTGTCGCCGTCGTCGACGATGAAGTCGTAGCCCGGGAGCATCTCGGAGTCCTGGGCGCTGACGCCCACGTCGATGCCTGCGTCGCGGGCGGCGGTGACCGCCTGCACGTGGTCCCAGTGGCCATGGGTGGTGAGGACCCGGCGGACCCCGCAGGCCTTGGCTACGGGGATGAGAAGCTCGTGCTCGTTGGCGGCGTCGATCAGCAGCCCCTCGCCGGTCGACTTGCAGCGCAGGACGAACACGTTGTTCTCGTACGGACCCACCACGATCTTGTCGATCCGCAGCCGGGAGTCCTCGAAATGGGCCGGCCTCGGAGCGAGGGGGGGAGCAGACCCGGGGAGGTGGGTGGGAGCAGACCCGGGGAGGTGGGTGGGAGCAGACCCGGGGAGGTGGGTGGGAGCA
>CAZCVW010000079.1:0-1175 GCA_964502185.1 uncultured Burkholderiales bacterium | reverse complement strand
GACATGGCGGAAAGGCTACGGCGCCCGTACGCTTGGTGTCATGTCCAGCACTGAACAGTGGCGGCCGGCACCCGGCCAGATCGCGCTCATCGAGCCCGTGGGGGCTGCGCCGCCGCGTGACTGCCTGACCGGCGTGGTCGTTCCCGGGGGTCGCCTGCTCGTCGACCTCGGGGCTTCGCCGCGCCCCGAGAGCCAGGTGGGCGAGGTGGTGGCCAGCTTCTTCGCCCCCGAGGCGCTCTACCGGCTCACGGCCAAGGCCACCCGGGACAGCGACGGCCTGCTCGCCCTCGACGTGTCCTCGGTGGAGAAGGTGCAGCGCCGCTCGGCGCCCCGGGCCCGGGTCGCCCTGCCGGTGCGCATGATGACGCTGTCCGATCCGCCCGCCGCCTCTCTGGTCACCGGCCAGACCATCGACCTGTCCACCGGCGGCTGCCTGGTGACCACCGACCACCCGTGGCCGGAGGAGCACGACCCGATGCTGTCGATCGACCTGCCCGACGGCGAGGCGCTGGTCACCCAGGCCCGGGTCGTGACCGTCGACCTGACCGGCGAAGGCTGGGAGTACCGGCTCTCCTACCCCGACATCGAGGACGGGGACCGGGAGCGGATCTCGCGTCTGGTGGCCCGGAAGGGCTAGCTCATTTTTCTTGACCACCCGGTCAAGTAGTACCCTCCGACCTCGTGGATTTCCGTGACACGCCGCAAGAGACGGCCTTCCGCGAAGAGGTCCGGACGTGGCTGGCTGAACACCTGGTCGGCGGGTTCGCGGCACTGGCCGCCGGAGGCCTGGTGACCAGCGACGACGAGGACTGGAAGCTCCGCCTCACGTGGGAGCAGGAGCTCGGCCGGGGCCGGTGGATCGGACTGGGCTGGCCCAAGGAGTACGGCGGGCGTGCCGCCTCGATCCCCGAGCAGGCCATCTTCCACGAGGAGTACGCCCGGGCCGGAGGCCCCAGCCGCGTCGGTTTCTTCGGCGACGGTCTCATCGGGCCGACCATCGCCGCCTTCGGCACCGAGGCCCAGAAGCAACGCTTCCTGCCCCGGATCCTCGACGCCACCGAGTTGTGGTGCCAGGGGTACTCGGAGCCCGACGCCGGCTCCGACCTGGCCAATGTGCAGACCCGCTGCATCCTTGACGGCGACGAGTGGGTGGTCACCGGCCAGAAGGTGTGGAC
>CAZCVW010000078.1:0-11752 GCA_964502185.1 uncultured Burkholderiales bacterium | reverse complement strand
GTGGCCCCAGCCGTCGGCGCGGGCGGTGGCGCCGTCCTCGGTGGCCCCGAAGACGACGGCGCCGGTCCCGGCCGCGACCACTACGCCCGGGCCGATGCCATCGGCCGTGCCGAGAGCGCCGGCGTAGGCGGTGACGACGTCGCCGGTGAGCACCACCCGTTCCAGGCCGAGGAGGCGGGACAGGCCTTCGGCCAGGACGGGAGCCTGCTCAAAGGAACCGAGCATCCCGGCCAGCCCGGCGGAGACGGCGTCGATCGTCTCCGAGTTGACCGAGCACATGGCCACCGCTTCGCCCACCGCCCGTATGACTCCGGGGAGGCCCTCACGGCCGAGGGTGGGCAGGCCCCGGCCCTCACCGGTGGCCGCCCGCCGCCCGTCGGCGTCGAAGACGGCGGCCCGGCAACGGCTGCGGCCGCCATCGACGACCAGGAGGCTCCCCATGGCCTAGAGGTATAGCCCACCCAGGCCCGGAGTTGGCGCTTCTGCTGCGGTTGCTGAGGCGGGCTACACCCCCAGACCCACGATGGGCTTGTTGAGCTTGATGTTCCCGGTGGAGCCGAGGAACGTGGCATCGCCGAAAGCGAAGATGCCGCCGTCGGTGGCCACCAGCCAGTAACCCTTGCCCGACGGCGTCGATGCCATGCCCACGACTGGCTGGTTCAGCTTGATCGCCCCGGTCGAGCCGAAGAAGGCAGCGTCGCCGAAGGCGAAGATCCCGCCGTCGGTGGCCACCAGCCAGTAGCCCCGGCCGCTCGGCGTCGGTGCCATGCCGACCACCGGCTTGTTCAGCTTGATGGCCCCGGTGGACCCCTGGAAGGCCGCGTCACCGAAGGCGAAGATCCCGCCGTCGGTGGCCACCATCCAGTAGCCCTTGCCCGAGGGCGTCGAGGCCATGCCCACGATCGGCTGGTTCAGCTTGATGGCGCCGGTGGAACCCTGGAACACGGCGTCGCCGAAGGCGAAGATCCCGCCGTCGGTGGCCACGAGCCAGTAGCCCTTGCCCGTCGGGGTGGCCGCCATCCCGACGATGGGCTTGTTCAGCTTGATGTTGCCGGTGGAGCCGAAGAAGCCGGCGGACCCGAAGGCGAAGATGCCCCCGTCGGTGGCCACCAGCCAGTAGCCCCGGCCGGACGGGTGCCGGGCCATGCCCACGATCGGCTGGTTCAGCGTGATGTTGCCGGTGGACCCGAAGAAGCCGGCGGACCCGAAGGCGAAGATGCCGCCGTCGGAGGCCACCATCAGGTAGCCGGGGCCGTCGTCGTCGAGGATGGTGCCGATCATGGCGGCGTCGACGATGGTGCCGTTGACGGCGTTGGTCAGGCGGAGGATCAGGGTCTCGTCGACCTCGTCCCGCTCGTCACCGAGCACCGACACCAGCACCGTCTTGGTCATCTCGCCGGGAGCGAAGGTGAGGCGCCCGGACGTCGGGAGGTAGTCGACGCCGGCCCGGGCGGTGCCGTCAGCGGCGGCGTAGTCGACCACGACGTCCCGGGTCGTGGCCGCGTCGAGCCGGACGGCGAAGGCCATGGTGGTCACGCCCACCCCACCCTCGGTAACCGACGGCTTGTCGGTGGCGACCTCGGTGGCCGTCACGATCAGCTTGGGCTGGTCGTTGTCGACGATTGTCCCCACGCCGGTGGTCCCGGCCGTGGCGTTCACGGCGCTGGTCAGGGTCAGTGTGAAGATCTCGTCCGCCTCGTCGATGGTGTCGCCCACCACCGGCACGTCGACCGTCTTGGCCGTCTCGCCGGCGGCGAAGGTGAGCTCGCCGCTGGTAGCGGTGAAGTCGGCCGGGGCGGTGGCCGTCCCGCCCGAGGTGGCGTAGGCGACCCGCACCGGCTGCGGGCTGGCGCCCGACAGGGAGACGGTGAAGCGGGCGTTGGCGGTGCCCGTGTCGCCCTCGGTGACCGACACGTTCCCGGCCGACACGAGCGGGCCGTCGTCGTCGAGGATGGCCACGCCGGCGCTGGCCTCACCGATGGTGGCGCTGCCGCCCGCCGGGCTGGACAGCGTGGCCGTCAAAGCCTCGTCGGCCTCGTCGAGCGTGTCGCTGACGACGGTGACGTCGAAGGTCGCCAGGGTCTCCCCGGCCGGGAAGGTGAGCGTCCCGGAGGCGGGCGTGTAGTCGCCGGGGGCGACGGCGGTGCCGTTGGCGGTGGCGTAGTTGACCGTGACGGTGGCGCCGGCGGCGGGGAGGAGGAGGACGGTGACGGTGGCCTTGCCGCCGACCACGCTCTCGCCCACGGTGGTGCCCTGGATGGTGAGGCTGGGCGGGCCGTCGTCGTCGAGGATCGCGCCGGTGGCCGCCGGGTCGGCGTCGAGGGTGGCGTTCACCGGGGTCGACAGAGTCACCGTGAACGTCTCGTTGGGCTCGTCGACGGTGTCGTTATTGATCTCGACCACGATCGAGCGACCCGGCTCGCCGGCCGGGATCTGGAGCGTGTTGGTATTGGCGCTGTAGTCGTTGCCGGCCCCGGCCGTGGCCGTGCCGTCGGCGGTGGCGAAGTTGACCGAGACCTGCTGCCCGCTGACCGCCGAGAGACTGACGGCGAAGACCATGCCCCGGTCGTCGGTCGTGCCGCTGTTGTCGGGCTCGAGCAGCGAGGCGTCGGCGATGCTGACCACGGGGGCGGCGTCGTTGTCGGTGATGGTGGCGGTGGCGCCTGGAGCGGCCAAGCCGGCCGGCACCGTGGCGTTGATGGCCGGACTGACGAGGCGGACGATGAAGGTCTCGTCGAGCTCGTCGAGCCGGTCGCCGGTGATGGTGACCGGGATGCGCTTGACGGTTTCGCCGGCCGAGGTGGTACCGGGCAGGAAGACCAGGGTGCCGGCGGCGGGGGTGTAGTCGGCGCCGGCGATGGCCGTGCCGTTGGCGGTGGCGTAGTCGACCCGTACCTCGCGACCGCTCTCGGCCGAGAGCTTCACCTCGATGTTGGCGGTGGAGGAGTCGGCGTCGCCCTCGGAGATGGCCGGGATCGCGATGTCGAGACCCGGCTGGGCGTCGTCGTCGGTGATCGTGGCCGTACCCACGCCGTCGTTGAAGACGGCGTTGACGGGGTCGGACAGCTCGACCGTGAACGTCTCGTCGGCCTCGTCGAGCAGATCCTGAGTCACGGGCACGTCAACGGTCTTCGTCGTCTCGCCGGGGGCGAAGGTGAGGGTGCCGCTCCGGGCGTCGTAGTCCCGCGTGGCCAGGGCCGTGGCGTTCTTGGTCGTGTAGTTGACCAGCACGGGCTGGGCCACCGAACCGGCCAGGTTCACGGTGAAGTTCGCCGTCCCGGCTGACTCGAGGGCGGTCGGGTCGTCGATGGAGATGACGGCCGGTGGGCCGTCGTCGTTCTGGATCGTGCCGAGGCCCGCGCCGTCGTCGGCCAGGCTGGCGGAATTGGTGGGGTTCTTGAGCGTGACGGTGAAGGTCTCGTCCAGTTCGGCCACGGTCTCGTTGACGGCGGTGACCGTGAACGTGCGGGTGGTGATGAGCGGCGGGGAGAACGTCAGCGTCTGTGACGTGGCGGTGTAGTCGGCCGGGCTTTTGGCCGTGCCCTCTACGGCGGCGACGTCCACGTTGAAGGTCTGCCCAGCGCTGGCCCCCGTCAGGGTCACGGTGAAGATCATGGCGGTGGCGGCTTCCACGATCGACACGTCGTTGATCGAGAACCTCGGGCCGGGATCGTCGTCGGTGATGGTGCCGGTGGCCGCGCCCCGCTCGATCACCGCCCCGGACCCGGGCGAGAGGGTGACGCCGAACGTCTCGGCCGACTCGTTCGTGCTGTCGTTGACCAGGGTCACCGGGAACGTCGCCTCGGTGGTCCCGGCCGAGATCGTGATCTCGTCGCCGCCCCGGGGCTGGAAGTCGCTCGCCGGGAGGGCGGTGCCGCTGACCGTGCTGGCATAGACGGTGACGTCGCGCCCGCTGGTGGCCGACAGCGTCACCTTGAAGTTGGCCGGGCCGGCGTTCTCAGCCACGGTCACGTCCGCGATGGAGACGGTGGGCGGGCCGTCGTCGTCCAGGATGACGCCGGTGGCCGGCCCGGCGCCCGACGTGGCGTTGGCCGGGTTGGTCAGCGCCACGGTGAACGTCTCGTTGATCTCGTCGAGCGTGTCGCCGGCCACCGGGACGGTGACCGTCTCCGACAGGTCGCCGGGGTCGAAGGTGACCGTGCCGCCGGTGGTGGTGTAGTCGGCGCCGGCCGAGGCCGACCCGTTGGCGGTGGCGTAGGTGGCCGTGACCGCCCGGCCGCTGGGCCGGTTGAGGGTGACCGCGAAGGTGGCCTGGTTGGTGCCGGTGTTGCCCTCGTCGACGGTCGTGTCGGCGATGGAGATCCGGGGCGCGGCGTCGCCGTCGTCGTGAATCGTGCCGGTGACGACCACGTCAGCGAATCCGGTGCCCGAGAGCGTCAGGGTGAGGTTCTCGTCGCCCTCGTTCAGGGTGTCGCCGAAGACGTCGATGCGGACCTGGGCGCTGGTCTGGTTGGCGCTGAACACGATCGTTTCCGACTCGGCCAGGTAATCCTGCCCGGCCGTGGCGGTACCGTCGGCCGTCGCGTAGTCGATGGTGGCGTCGTCGCCGGTGGCCCGCGTCACGGTGAACACCAGTTGCGTCACCCCGGCGCCGGGCTCCGTAACCGAGGCGGGGGCCGCGCTCACGGCCGCGGCCGCCGGCCCGGCCACTGCGAGCTGGAGGCCGACGAGCCCGGCGACGAGGACGAACACGATGGCCCGAGCGGAGAGGCGCTGCGGGGAGGGGGCGGGTGCTGTCATGGAGACCTCCGAATCCACCCATTTCAAGCCACAGGAGCAACATGAAAAACTGGGGGCTACACATCTGGTTCTAACGGCAGAACGCGGTTATGACACCACCCTTCGCGGCTGGTTTTGGGGGTTCGTCCCCATTTGTCTGCTGGAATTCCCTCCCTGTGGAGCTGACCGAAGCCCTTCGAGCCATAGACGACTGGCCGGTGGAGCATGTCGCCGCCGGTGTGACGAGCGGCGACAGCTCGTCCGGAGACACTTCGGGGCCGGTGGACCGGCCCTTCCCGCTCGCCTCCGTCACCAAGCTGCTCAGCGCCTATGCCGTGCTCGTGGCCGTGGAGGAGGAGACGCTGGCGCTGGACGAGCCGGCCGGACCGGAAGGGTCGACCGTGGCCCATCTGCTGGCCCACGCTTCCGGCCTCGGTTTCGAGGACGGCGTCATGTCACAGCCCGGCCGGCGCCGGATCTACTCGAACGCCGGCTTCGACGTCCTCGGCGACCTCCTGGCCCAGCGGGCGGGCATGTCGTTCCGGGCTTACGCCACCGAGGCCGTGCTGGCCCCGCTCGGCATGAGCGGCAGCCGCTTCTTCGGGTCGCCGGCCTGGGGGTCGGACGGGACGGTGACCGACCTGCTGGCCTTCGGGCGGGAGCTGCTGGCACCCACGCTGATCAGCGCCGCAACCCTCACCCGGGCCACCACCACCGCCTTTCCCGGCCTGTCCGGGGTGCTGCCCGGGTTCGGGCGCCAGGACCCCAACGACTGGGGCCTCGGCTTCGAGTTGCGGGACGGGAAGTCGCCGCACTGGACCGGCTCGGCCAACTCGCCGGCCACCTTCGGCCACTTCGGCCGCTCGGGCACGTTCCTGTGGGTCGACCCCGCCGCCAGCCTGGCCTGCGTCGCCCTCACGAACCGGGATTTCGGCCCCTGGGCCGCCGAGGCCTGGCCCGCGTTCTCCGACCAGGTCCTGGCCGCCGCCGGACGCTCGTGACCCCGCCCTGTTCAGGCTGTAGCGCCGGCCAGTTCCTCGGCGCGCCGAGCGGCGAAGTTCCGCATACGGCACTCTGGAAAGAAACGAGGAGGCTGTTTGGAGGAGTACTCGGTCCCGGCCGAGCGGCGCGACGAGGCGCCGGGCAAGCGTGAGAACCCGTATCCCGGGCGCTTCGGGCTGGGCCTGCGGGCTCGAGCCACGGTGGCGTTCGGCCTCATCGCCTTCATCCTCTCCGGCGTTCTGGCCTTCCTGGCCTACGAGGTGACCCGCAACTACCTCCTCGACCAGCGCCAGTCGTCCGCCATGCGCCAGGCCTTCGTCAACGCCCGGCTGGCCCGGAACGTGCTGCGCACTCCCGATCCGGACGTGCCGAGTCTGCTGGCCTCCCTGCAGTCGTCGGCCAGCTCGGCGACCGTGCTCCGCTTCGGCGGCGAATGGTTCGGCAGCAACGTCGGCATCGGGGCCGGCGAGCTTCCGGAGGAACTCCGGAGGGCGGCCCTCGACGGCTCCGCCGGGCGCCAGCGCTTCGACCTCAAGGGGGAGCCTCACGTGGTCGTCGGGGTCCCGCTCCCGGCCGCCGAAGCCGTCTACTTCGAGATGGTCCCCCTCTCGGAACTGGAGAGCACGCTGTCCCTGCTGGCCCGGGCCCTGGCCGTGGGCGCCACGCTCACCGCCCTCGGCGGCGCCGGCGTCGGGAGCTACGCCAGCAGCCGCGTGGTGCGACCGCTCCGCTTTATCGCCAAGGCCGCCTCCGGCATCGCCCACGGCCACCTCGACACCCGCCTCGACGCCAAAGGCGACCGGGACCTCGCTCCCCTCGTCGAGTCGTTCAACGAGATGGTCGACGCCCTTCAGGAGCGGATCGACCGGGAAGCCCGCTTCGCCTCCGACGTCAGCCACGAACTGCGCACGCCCCTGGCCGCCATGCGCTCCGCCCTCAACATCGTCCGCCGACGGCGCCACTCGCCCGAAGAGGCGGCCGAGGCCCTCGAGGTGCTCGAACAGAAGATGGAGTCCTTCAACCACCTGGTCCTCGACCTGCTGGAGATCTCCCGGTTGGAGGCCGGCGTGGCCCGGCTGGAGAGAGAACCGGTCGACCTCGAGCGCTTCACCCGCTCGGTGCTGGCCGGCAGCGGCCGCGACGGCGTGCCCCTCGGGGTCGACGCCAGCGCCCCCCGGCGGGCCGCCATCGACGCCCGCCGGGTCAGCCAGATGCTCGTCAACCTGCTGGAGAACGCCGACAAGTACGCCGGGGGCGCCACCGGAGTCGTCGTGTCCGGCTCCCCCGGGATGGTGCGCTTCGCCGTGGAGGATCGGGGACCGGGCATTCCCGAACACGAGCGCCACCACATCTTCGAACGGTTCGTGCGGGGCGAGTCGTCAGCCCGACCCGGCGCCGGGGACGGCACCGGTCTCGGGCTGTCGCTCGTGGCCGAGCACGTCCGCCTCCATCAGGGTCACGTGTGGGTGGAGGACCGCCCCGGCGGTGGCTGCCGCTTCGTGATCGAACTCTCCGCCGAGGAGGTGGCGTGATGGGCCTCCGCCGGGAGAGCGGGCTGCGCCTTCTGGCCCTGGTGCTGACGCTGGCCGCGGCCTGCGGCATCCCCGCCGATGACGGGGCGACGCTGGCTCAGGACGCCGACGTCCCCTTCGACCTGCTCGCCCCGGCGCCGGCGCCGGCCACTCCCACCACCCAGGGCAACGGCGACGCCAAGTTGGCGGCGACGATCTTCCTCATCCAGGGCGAGCGTCTCGCCACCGTCTCGCGCCAGGTGACCCCCCCGGCCACCCCGGAGACGGTCCTCGAGGTGCTGGCCCGGGGGCCGACCGAGCGAGAGGTGAAGCTCGGGCTCCGAACGGCGCTGGTGGGTGAGGCGATCCTCCGGTCCGTCGGCGTCACCGGCGGCATCGCCACGGTCGAACTCGGACCGTCGTTCACCGACATCGCCGGCGTGGACCAGATCCTGGCCCTGGCCCAGATCGTCTCCACCCTCACGTACCTGCCCGGGGTCGGGCGGGTCAGCTTCACCCTCGAAGGCGTGCCCGTCGGGGTACCCCGGGGCGACGGGGTGGTGACCACCGAGTCGGTCTCCCAGGACGACTACGCGCTGCTTGCACCGGTGCCGGCTGGGTAGTCTGCGGCTGCGTAATCTGCATCGGGCAGTGTTGGGGCATTTCTGAGTCGAAAAGGGGAATCGACATGCGCAGGTTCGGGATTCTTGCCGCGTCCGTTTGCGGGGCGGTCGCGCTGGTGGCGGGTACGGCGACGGCGGCCACCGACTACAAGGCCGAGATGTCAGGGGATCAGGAAGTGCCCTCGCCGGGCCCGGCGGGAGCGAAGGGCACCGGCGAGGTCAGCATCGACGACGCCACCGGGCAGCTCTGCTACCTCCTGTCCTACGAGGGGATCGGGGCGCCCACCGCCGCCCACATCCACAAGGGGCCGGCGGGCATGTCGGGGCCGGTGGTGGTCAACCTCGATTTCGCCAAGAACGGCGACCAGGCCTGCGTGCCGGTCGACTCGATGGCGGCCTCCGCCATCGCCGCCGACCCGGCCGGCCACTACCTGAACCTGCACACGGCCGATTACCCCAACGGGGCCATGCGGGGGCAGCTGGCCGCCAAGTAGTTCAAGTGGACCCAGTCAGGTGGACGCGGCCCGGTCCTGCAGGAAGGGATAGCGGGACCGGGTCGCGGCCACCACCGCCGGGTCCACCTCGGCCAGGAGAACCGTCTCGCCCCCGGCGCCGGCGGCGAGCACCTCGCCGAGCGGGTCGATGATCCGGCTGTCGCCGGCGTAGGCGATGCCGTCACCCTCCCCGACCCGGTTGACGCCCACGACGTAGGCCTGGTTCTCGATGGCCCGGGCGGCCAGCAACGCCTGCCAGTGGCTGCGCCGGGCGGCCGGCCAGTTGGCCACCACCAGGTAGCAGTCGGTGGTGGTCGCCTCGGCCCAGAAGTCGTCGGCGAACCGCAGGTCGTAACAGACGAAGGGCGTGACCCGCACTCCCTCGACGTCGACGGTGAGGCGCGACCGGCCGGCGGCGTAGTGCTCGTGCTCGCCGGCGTAGGTGAACGGGTGGCGCTTGTCGTAGGCCGCCAGCGTCCCGCCGGGGGAGGCGAGCAGGAAGCGGTTGACGGGCTTGGCGTCCCTACCGGCCCCTGGATCGGGCCGGATCGTATCGGGCCGGATCGCCACTGAGCCGCCCACCCAGACGCCTTCGGCCGCGGCCCGCCGGCGGAGAAACTCGGCCGTCTCGCTGCTGGAGGCGGGCTCGGCGATCCGCTCGGGCCGCAGGGAGAAGCCCGTCGGGAACATCTCGCTCAGGACCACGAGGCGGGCCCCCGCCTGCGCCGCCCAGCCGATCATGGGTTCGAGCCGCCGGCGGGTGGCCGGCCCGTCCTCCCAGACGATGTCGTGCTGGACGGCGGCGACCTTCATTGCGCCTCTCTCACCGGGCGAGCACCTTGAGGCGCCGGAGCGCTTCGTCGAGCACCTCGGGCCGCTTGCAGAAGGCAAAGCGAACGAGCGTGCGGCCGGTATCAGTGCTGTCGTAGAAGACCGAGGCCGGCACGGCCACCACTCCGGCCCGTTCGGGCAGGGCCCGGCAGAACTCGATGCCGTCGGTGGCGCCGAGCGGGGCGGCGTCGCACATCACGAAGTAGGTGCCCTCCGGGGGGAAGACGGTGAAGCCGACGTCGGCCAGGCCTTCGCACAGCCGCTGGCGCCGGGGGACGAGGTCGGCGGCGACCTTGGCGAACTCGAAGTCGGGCAGCGAGAGGGCGGTGACGGCGGCGTGCTGGAACGGGGTGCCGCCGGCGAAGGTGAGGAACTGCTTGGCCGTCCTGGTCGCCGCCACCAGCGCCGCCGGGCCCGTCGCCCAGCCGATCTTCCAGCCGGTGAACGAGAACGTCTTGCCGTGCGAGGAGATGGTGAGCGTGCGCTCCGCCATACCGGGCAGGGTGGCCAGCGGGATGTGCGGACGATCGAAGGTGAGGTGCTCGTAGACCTCGTCGGTCACGGCCAGCAGGTCGTGGCGGCGGCACACGTCGGCCACCGCCTCCAACTCCGCCTCCGAGAGGACTCGGCCGGTCGGGTTGTGCGGCGTGTTGAGCAGCACCATGCGGGTGGCGGGACCGACGGCGGCGGCGAGTTCCTCCGGGTCGAGGGCGAAGTCCGGGGGCCGCAGCGTCACGACCCGGCGGCGGGCGCCGGCCATGGCGATCCCGGCGGGGTAGGAGTCGTAGTACGGCTCCAGCACGACGACCTCGTCACCCGGCTCGCACAGCCCCAGCAGGGCGGCGGCGATGGCCTCGGTGGCCCCCATGGTGACCAGCACCTCGGTGTCGGGGTCCAGCTCGATCCCATAGAACCGGCGCTGGTGCTCGGCCACCGCCCGGCGCAGTTCCGGCAGACCCGCCCCCGGCGGGTACTGGTTGTGACCGGCCCGGATGGCGGCCACGGCGGCTTCGGCCACCACCTCCGGGCCGTCGGTGTCGGGAAAGCCCTGGCCGAGATTGACGGCGCCGGTCCGGATGGCCAGCGCCGTCATCTCGGCGAAGATCGTGGTGGTGAACGGCTCCAGGCGGGAGCTGAGGATCCGGTCGGGCACGGCGTCCTTAGTAGCCGGTGCCGCCGCCCGAGCCGGAAGTGCTGGTGGTGCTGGCTCCGGAGGCTGGGTCTGGGGAGACCGGAGCCGAGGAGGCCGCCGGGCCGGCGAGCTGGCCTCGGACGGCGCCGTCCTTGTGCTCCGCCGTGTGGACGTTCACGTAGAAGCCGCTCGGGTTGCTCTTGAGCGACGTCAGGGTGGCGGCGTCGGCGGCCACGCAGTCCTGGTCGAGGAAGGCCGACTCGCCCCGGGTGAAGCTTGGCTTCAGGTCGACCACGACCTTGCCGGCCGTACCCTTGGCCCCCCCGTGGATGTGGGCGGCGGTGGGTGTCTCCCCCATCGTGACGCTCATGTCGTAACAGACCTCGGTGCCCTGGAAGGTGACCTCGACGGTCCCGACGCCGTCGGTCACGCCCGGGCCCGGTACCTCCTCGGCGCCCGACAGGTTCGCGGCCAGGGCCGCGGTGTCCGGGTTGGGCGCCGGGGTGGTGGGTGCGGGCGTGGTCGCGTCGGTGGAGCCGGTCGTCTCCTCGGTGGTGTCGTCGGCCGCGTCGGTCTCGTCGTCGCCGCAGCCGGCGAAGGCGAGTGAGACGACGCCGAGCAGTCCGGCGGCGATCACCCGGCGAGTTACGCGGTTCTGGTCAGTCCTCATGGTGTGCTCCCCTCTCTTGAACGGAGAGATGCTGTCACGGTCGGGGACCCAATGGTGATCATCCGGGGTGATCATCCGGCTCCCGGACCGGCCACAATCTCCGGCGTGCTGCTGCGCGAGCTGGCCCAGTGATCGCCCTCCTCCGGCGGAACCGCGACTTCCGGTCGCTGTTCCTGGCCCAGATCGTGTCCTTCGCCGGCGACTGGTTCGCCACCGTGGCCATGCTCGGGCTCGTCATCGAGCGGACCGGGTCCGACGCGGCGGCCGCCGCCGTCTTCGTGGTGCAGACCCTGCCCGGGTTCCTCCTCGCCCCCTTCGCCGGCCCCGCCGCCGACCGCTTCGACCGCCGCCGGCTGATGATCGGGGTGTCCGTCGCCCAGGCCGTCTCGGCGATCCTGTTCCTCCTGGCCGGCACCGGCCCGATCGCACTCGCCTTTGTCGCCCAGGGAATGATCTCGGCGCTCGGTAGCTTCTTCGTGCCCGCCTCCCAGGCCGCGCTGCCCAACCTCGTCGACGAGGACGACCTCCAGCTGGCCACGGTGGTGATGTCGAGCACCTGGGGATCGATGCTGGCCATCGGCGCCGCCCTCGGCGGGCTGTTCACCCACCTCTTCGGGCGCAACGCCGCCTTCGCCGCCGACGGCCTGTCCTTCGTGGTCGCCGCCCTGCTCATCGCCGCCATCCGCCGGCCCACCCAGGAGGCGGCCGCCGACGGCCGCCGGCCCCGCCTGCGACCCCTGGCCGACACG